>NZ_JACVWA010000046.1:0-119133 GCF_020658275.1 Clostridioides sp. ES-S-0190-01
AATCTAAATTCAGAAGAACCTTTTGGCATTAATACAACAGATTTTTGACCTAATTTATTAGCTGTCCAAGCAACTCCTCTACCATGATTTCCATCTGTAGCTGTAAAGAAAGTTATTTCTCCTAATTGGTCTTTTATTTCTTTTGAAGTTAATTTTTCATATCCTAACTCTGATATATCTTTATTTAATCTTTGAGCTAAGTATTTACCCATAGAGTAAGAACCACCCAAAACTTTAAATGCATTTAATCCAAATCTATAAGATTCATCTTTAACATATATTCCGCTAACTCCTAATAATTTTGCTAAGTTATCTAATTTAACTAAAGGAGTTTTTTCATATTGTGGAAAACTCTCATGAAA
Source organism: Clostridioides sp. ES-S-0190-01 (assembly GCF_020658275.1). NCBI lineage: Bacteria > Bacillati > Bacillota > Clostridia > Peptostreptococcales > Peptostreptococcaceae > Clostridioides > Clostridioides sp. ES-S-0190-01. Next base: position 363 of record NZ_JACVWA010000046.1, read on the forward strand.
TGCTTTAGCTTTTGCAATTTCTTCGTCCTTTAAAAATTCAATTCCTTTTTCTTTTTCCTCTGCTTTAGGTAAGTTATTTAATTTCCATTTTATTTCTCTCATTTATTTTATATTCCCCTTTCAAATTTTTCGATGTCATTATTAATTTTTTATCTTTGTGTCTTTATATAAAGCAATTACTATGCCAATATTATTTATTCTAAAAACATTTTTTTTATGTTGGAATTACATACTTTTTTCAAATTTATTTAAACGTTGTAAAATCTGAGTGTGAAAAATAAGATTTATAAAAGAAAAAATTCTCATATTGGGAAATTTTTATCAATACGAGAATTATCATTTCGAGAAACCGTTTCTTTGTTTTTATTTTCCTTTATTATGCTTTTACTTTTCTATATGTCTGTTATTTTGTCTTGTATATTACTATTTTTACCTTCTATATTTATATTGTTATAACCTTCTATATTTTATGTTTTTATTTTAGCTTTCTATAATACTGTTATTTTTATGTTTTACATATTTGTACTTTATAAGCTCAAACTTTTATTTTCTATTATTTATACTGACTCAATATCTTACAAGCTTATAATTTTATTTTTATATAGTATTATTACTATATTAGTCTCTTCTAGTGACACTTCTATTATAGAGGCTTTATTTTTATTGACCTACAAATCACATTGCCATACATTTAAAACTATTTTCTATGTTTAATTTATTGTTGTTCCTCTTCTAGTTTTCTGTATAATGTAGCTAAACCTATCCCTAAATCTTTTGCTATTTTCTTTTTTGTCTTTGTATCTCTTCCATATTTATTTAACAACTTATGTATGTAAGTTAACTCCAATTCTTTAATTGAAAGTATTTTTTCTTGGTTTTCTACTATTCCCCCGACTATATCATCTTCAAACTTTGTTACCTCATTATTACTCTTAAAACTATTCCCTTCAATATTATAATAGTTCAAAATATCTAATGGAAGCATATCTTTATAGATTATTCCATCTTCTCCAACTAAATTCATCATATATTCAACTGCATTTTCTAATTCTCTTATATTTCCCGGCCAATTATAATTAACCAACATATTCATTACATTTTTTTCTATTTGATTCAATTTTATATCTAATTCTAAAGAATACTTGGAAACAAATTTCATCATTATAGTTTCAATATCATCTTTTCTTTCCCTAAGAGGTGGCAAATTTATAGGAATTACGTTTAACCTATAGTACAAATCATCTCTAAACTTACCTTCATTCACCAACTTAAGTAAGTTTTTATTCGTTGCAGCAATTACTCTTATATCTAAATCTATAAGTTTATTTGAACCAATTCTTGCAAATTTTCTTTCCTGCAAAACTCTAAGTAACTTTGCTTGTAAAGGCATAGATAAGTCTCCCATTTCGTCAAGAAATATGACCCCTTCATTTGCAAGTTCAAACTTACCAACCTTACCTCCACTACTAGCCCCACTAAATGCACCTTTTATATAGCCAAATAACTCACTTTCAAGAAGGTTTTCTGGAATAGCAGCACAGTTTATAGCAATAAATGGCTTATTCCATCTACTTCCTTCAGCATGTATAGCTCTAGCAATTAGCTCCTTCCCTGTACCACTTTCACCAGTTATAAGAACTGTTGAATTTGACTTTGCTAATTTCTTAGTTCTCTCTTTAACTTTCACCATTGATTCTGAGTTCCCAATTATAGACTCTATATCACTATTTCCCCATCCACTATTGACTTTCCCATGTCCTTTATGGTTTATATATGTCTTATCAAATATAATTATCTTGTCATATTGATTTATATATGGATATACAGGAATTATTTTGGCATTTATATTATAAATTTTGTTATCAATATCAATTTCTAGTAATTCATGTCCATTTGAAGAAGATTCAACAGATACTATTTTTACTGTATTTTCTATTATATCTTTTCCAATATCTAATTTTTTCAAAGCAATATTGTTTATATAAGATATTTTGCTATTTATATCTAATATAACAACACCTTTTTCAACATTTTCAATTATTTCTATCATCATGTTCATTTTTCTACTGCTACTTTTTGACACTTCATGTTCTTCTATCTTCATAGAAATTAAATCGCATATATGATTGACAAACTTCAAATAATTATCTATTTTTGCACTTATTTCTACTTTTTTAGTTTTATCTGTACTAATAGCACCAATTACTCCTATAGTACGATTATTATATTTTATTGGAACTGCTATTATTACTTTATTTAGGCATTTCATGTAATGGGAACATTCTATACAAAGCTGATTATCACATATATCTAATACGACTAATTCCTGACCTGTCTGTATAACTTTATCATAAAGAAAACCTTCAGTAACAACGCTTTCATTTATTTTTGATTTATACAGACCTGTGCCACTAATTCTTATTAATCTATCATCAACTATTTCAATATCTACATCTAACACGCTAGCTACTGTTTCAGTGTATTTTATCATTTCCTGTTGAAATTCCTTTAATTTACTTACCATAGTTTCCCCCATTAGAATTTAATTTACTAAATTATCAGTTTAACTATATTTTAACATATAGTTAATTTTTAAAATATATATAAAACATTACTTATTTATATATTTACATTGAAATACATAATAATAATTATAAAAAGATTGTTTTATATTAGGATTACTTTAATTATAATACACAAATAATAAAATAAAAAAAGCTTTCCTCCTATAACAAATATATTTTTGGCACAAAAATATATGTTATATAAGAAAAGCTCAATAGTTAAATATTTAGATAGATTTTTATATAGACTTTTTTAATATAAACTTTTTAATTGTAGACTTTTTTTATTAGTTTTTAATTTTCATTAGTTTTGTCATTGGTTTTATTATTATAATACTGCCATTGCTTCAATTTCTAAAACTGCATCTTTTGGTAATTGAGCAACTTGTACACATGATCTTGCTGGTGGATTTTCTTTAAAATATGTAGCGTACACTTCATTAATATCATTAAAATCTTTTAAATCTTTTACGAAAACTGTAGTTTTAAATACTTTATCCATAGTTGTACCAGCTTGTTCTAGTATTGCTTTTACATTGTCTAAAGAAGCTTTTGTTGCTTCTTTTGGGTCAGATACTAACTCGCCTGTCTTCATGTCTATTGGAAGTTGACCTGATGTAGAAACTATATTTCCAACTTGTATTGCTTGAGAATATGGTCCAATTGCTCCTGGAGCTTTCTCTGTAGCTATTACTACTTTTGACATGATTTCACCTCCTATTATTAAGTTATATTTACAGGAAAATAAAATTTCCTAAACACCAATATTAATATGAACCTCTAGACAAGAAATCAAGTCCAAAGTTTCAAATAATCAATACTCAGATTATTATATTTATTTGTGTTCATGTTAATATTTATTAAAGCAATTAGCATGCCAATTTCTTTTTATTCATAAAACTTTATGGAACCACTTAAAACACCTAAATTGAAACCTTTCCATAAAAAATAATCCGAAAATAGTTTTTTTATAGTACTAATTTTTTTCTCATATCTGGAATTTTACCAACTTGAGAATTCTTGTTTTGAGAATTTGCGAATTTTATTTAAATAGTTCTAAAGTTTTAAGTTATTATGCTATCATGTATGAAAGAACTATGGTTGACAATCCTACTGCTACAAATAGCAACACTTTAATCCAGACCTTATTTACTTTTGTTATCATAGAACCTATTGAAAATATAATAGCCAAGTATAATAGTAACCAAAAAATTATCATTCCACTACTGCTGCTGAAAACTTACAAAACTATTTTTTAATGACCCCATTTATTTTATAAGATATACGTTTATTTTATAAAATATAAGTAAAGTATAAAATTATTTCAGCAACTTTCTCCCTTCTTATTTTTTAAATCTTTTATAGGATTGTATCATGTTTGAGTGAATTTTCATACTATTAAGTCTTTACCTCTACAAAACAATACCTCTCATTTCATGCCTAATAATGTAAGATTACAGCTATTTTATTGATTTTGATAACTTGATTGACTATACTATTATTAGTTTTTATTTGTATATAAAGCTACTATTTATATGCAAAATTTTTATTTATATAGGGGGTTTTTAATTATGAACAAAAGTCCATTAACAGCAGAAACAACAGAAGAAATGCTAAAAGTACTAAGTGTGAAAGATTATAATATTGCTTATGATTTTCATAAGCTTGGTCAATTACTAGGTTGCAAGATTGAACCACGAACAGGAGCTCGTTCTTATCGTATATTATATTCAACTAAAAAACCAAATCGTAGTCTATTTACTATTGAATGTAATGAGAAAAAATGGAGAGTTAAAGCAAACCTTTATAATCTAAATACATATAGAAATACTGTGGAGGAATGTTCTAAAACTATTAAAGATAGTATTACAAAAACTCGTACTTGTAAAAAATGTAATCCAAAATGTATTGGTGGTTCTTCATTTGAATTAGATGGCAAGTCCTATATAACTTGTGTAGGAAGTGGACATTATTTTGCTAATATGGAAGAAATAGATTGGAAAAACCTAAAAAAGTTAATTAGTAAAGAGAATGATATTATGCAGAAATCTGTTTAATATGCTACTAAAACACACATAAATTTAGATATCAAATAAATGATAAAAATGTGCATAGATTTGTATGTATATCAAAATTCTGTGCATATTAAAAAACTGTGTATACCAAAAAGGCTGTAGATAAATTTACTTTTCTGTAAATCTAATTATAGCCTTTATGTATTGCTTTTACTATATAGCCATTAAAGTTATTTTGTAATCTTAAATTCCCATCTTCATATACTGCTTCTATTATATAATCATAAGCATCTACGTTACATTTCGATATCGACTTTATCATATAATAAGTTTTAGATACATAAGCTTAAGGAGTTATTTGAAAATGATATTACTCTATCAGCAACAGAAGAACATATATTAAAATATATTTGTAGTAAAGATAACTATCCTATGACATTAGAAAACTATATTAAAAATAATAAAAGTAGATACTTAAAGGCTGGAATAGAGGAAATCGAATTAGTTGACTAGTTAATGAAAGTGTTTAAGAACCTTGAAAAGATAGAAATTTTGTCTAGAAAAAATGATGTATATAAAGTTAATGTTTTTTATAGTCTGATTTGTCTCTGTCAATGTGACAATACTCATATTAGAAAAGCCTCTAGTTATGAAATTTGTTGCTCCTATTAATGGTTTTTTATCTTCTTCACTTTCACTTAATTCTGGAACATCTCCCCCATAATAAGAATTTCCTTGAAGTGTTATATGCTATCATTAAAATTCATCTTATCAGTAGTTGATTTGTTTATAAACCGTTTATATTTTATATATAATTTATTTATATTTATTTTATAATTTATTCACTTTATAAAATTAGTATTTATATTTATGATATGATAATAAAATATGAAGACTGATGCTATGGATGAAAAAACTAATTATCTAGTTTACCAATTATATACAACAAAAAGCTGTAGGTAAATTTGTTTTACACAAATCTACTTACAGCCTCTAAATGGTAGAATACATTTTAGTCTACTATTTATTTTATCAAGATTATTTTGTCTAGATTATTCTGAACTCACTCTATCAATAAAATTTAGTAAATCTGATACTCTTAAAAATCTCTCTTCACTACACTGACTTGCCCATTTCATAGGCATGATTCATTGCTACACTTTCTTTGATATCACCTACATGCCAAGCTCCTACGCCATACACTATACCTTTTTCCTTAGCACCATTTAGACATGACGTAAATCCTCTGAATCCTTCTAATGTTCTTTCCATAGCCTGCTCACTATTGTCTGCTGCGGCAACAATGAAATAAAACTCTTTTCCAGAAATTTCAGTGTATCTCGAGCAAGTTCTATCAATCATAGTTTTCATCTGTGCATTCATAGTATAAAAATAAACTGGAGTTGCCAAAACAATCACATCTGCTTTAATCATTTTTTCAAGAATTTCTTCCATATCATCTTTTTGTGAACAGTTTCCACCTTTCTCGTAACAGACTCCACATCCTATACAATATTTAACATCCTTATCTTTTAAAAATATTTTCTCTACTTGGTTTTTAGATTCTAATGCCCCTTGCATAAATTGGTCACATAATAAATCAGAATTACCACCTTTTCTAGGGCTTGCAGACAATACAAGTACACTTTTATTCATAAGACAATACCTCCGTTCTTTGACTCTCACTATTATTTTTTAATGTTTTTTCTTTTTCAATAACTTTATCCTCGTATCCATCAATTTTACTATTTAATCGTTCTAAAGTTTTCTGCATATCTTCAATTCTTCTAGAAAGCTGATTTCGTTGTTCTATTAAAAGTTCTTTTCTCGCTTTGACAGTTTCGTTCCCTTGTTGAAACATAGTTACATATTCAATCAATGTCTCAATGGAAAGTCCTGCACTTCTCATACATTTGATGAAATTAACCCACTCACAATCTTTTTCTGTAAAAGACCTAATTCCACTTTTATTTCTATTTACAGGTGGTATTAAACCAATTCGTTCATAATATCGTAAAGTATCTGCTGAAAGTTCGTATTTTCTACTTACTTCTGAAATTGTCATACAAATCCTCCTCCTTTCTTGATACTGTATAATTTAAAATCCGATTAAACAGTTTAACTGATATTTCATAAACTTCAACTTTTCTATATAACATTAATTATTTTACTGATATTTCATAAACTTCAACTTTTCTATATAACATTAATTATTTCACTTATACTTAATTAACTTCAAGTTCTTTATATATCATTAATTATTTTATAGTAGCAATTATTTTTCAAATATTTCTGCTACATTCTTTAGAGATTCTACAATTTTGATATGTTGTGGACAATTTTTTTCACACTGTTTACATCCAATACAATCTGATGCTTTTCCATAAGTTTTAGTGTAGTTATTATAATAAACCATTTGTGTTGAAAATCCAGTATTAAGAGCTTGCTTTTCTGCATTGTATAAAGCAAAATAGTTTGGAATAGCGATATTTTTTGGACATCCTTCTACACAATACTGGCAAGCAGTACATGGAACTGCGATTGCTTCATTTATAATTTCCACCGCTTCATTTATAACATCATATTCTTCCTGTACAAATGGTTCAAAATTTTGCATATACCCTGTGTTGTCTAATAGTTGTTCCATATTTGACATTCCACTTAAAACCATCATGACATTATCTTTACTTGCTGCAAAACGAATTGCCCATGATGGCACTGACATATCTGGATTATAATCATTAAATAATTTTTCTGCTCTTTCTGGTATTTTTGCTAGTGTACCACCTTTTACTGGTTCCATAACTATAACAGGTTTATTGTGTTTCTTTGCTACTTCATAACACTTTCTAGATTGTATACTTTCATTATCCCAATCTAAATAATTAATTTGTAACTGCACAAAATCTACTTCTGGATGCTCATTCAATACTTTGTCTAATAGTTCTGCACTATCATGAAAAGAAAAACCAATATTTTTTATTTTTCCTTCTTTTTTCTTTTCTTCAATAAACTTGAAACTGTCAAATTTTTTAGCTATTTCATAATGTGATACACCAATGTTATGTAAAAGATAATAATCAAAATAATCTACACCACATTTTTCTAACTGTTCATTAAAAATAGGCTCCTGCTCTTCTTTTGTTTTTAAAGCCATTAGTGGTAGTTTTGTAGCTACAGTAAAACTTTCTCTTTTATGTCTCTTTACTAGAGATTCTCTAAGTGCTATTTCACTTTTACCCATATGGTATACATATGCTGTATCAAAATATGTGAATCCTCTCTCTAAAAAAGTATCAACCATATTATTTAAGTAATCCATATCAATACTTGTAGCATCATTTTCGTCTTTTATTGGTAAACGCATTAACCCAAACCCTAATTTTTTTTGTTCCATTGTCCTGCTTCCCCCTTTATGTATTCTCTACTTTAATTTATGTTTTTAAATATTTATAAATTTTCTATAATTATACTTTACTACTTAGAGTTAACTTCAAGTCAATAGTTTTTTTATTTTTTAATTAAATACTATAAAAATTTATCAAGAAATTCCACCTAAAGTAGAATATTTCCTAACAGATTTAGGAATAAACTTTGTCCCTGTTTTAGAACACATGAAATAATGGGGAAAAACCTATTTATCAAATGATAAAAATAATCCATCCTGATTTACATATATTCAATGTCGAAAACATTTTCCCAAAGATTTATGATACAATGTTAAATAATAAAATAAAAGCTTTATATTGAATACTCTTATCTGTTAATTTTAAAATGTTACATTTAATAGTAACTTGATTTTAAGATTATATTTTACTAGTTCATACTAAATAATAAAATATAAGGATTGTGAGGTAAAAAATATGAATAAGAAAAACTTAGCTATATTAGTGGCAGGTATGATGTTTTTTTCTAGCTCTTCAGTAATCTTTGCAAACAACGTAACAAAGCAAGAAAGATTAATAGGTAAAACAAGATATGAAACGGCTGTAGAAGTGAGTAAATTAGGATGGGTTCAATCAAAAGTAGCAATTATAGTCAATGGCAACTCTATTCAAAGTGCACTTTGTGCAAATCCTTTTGCTAAATTAAAAAATGCTCCTATACTATTAGTAAATGATAATAGTATAGAAAGTTCAACTAAAACTGAACTTAAAAGACTTGGCGTAGATAATGTATATATAGTGGACAGTGGAAATAGTATATCTAATAAAGTAGAAAATGAAATAAAATCACTCAACATAAAGGTAAATAAAATAGTAGGAAATAATATCTATGAAATGTCTACAAATTTACTTAAAGAAATAGATAAAATAAAAAAAGTGGAAAATGTAGCAGTTGTAAATGGATTAAAGGGGTTATCTGATGCTGTTAGCATAGCTTCTCCATCAGCAATACATAATATGCCTATAATACTAGTATCAGAGGAAAACAGCAATAATAGCAGTATAAATTTCTTAAACAATAGGTCTATAAAAAAATCTTATATAGTTGGTGGAAATAAGATTTTATCAGACAATACAGTAAAAAAATATCCGAATAAAGAAAGAATCAGTGGTTCAGATAGAAACAATACCAATGCCAAAATTATTGAACAATTTTACAAAACCAAAAATATAAAAAATGTGTTTGTTACTAAAGATGGTATGAACAAGGAAAATGCACTAGTAGACGCATTATCAATAGGAGTATTGGCAGCCAAAGAAAATTCTCCTGTAATAATATCTAATGGCACTCTTGTAAACAGCCAAAAATATTTTATTAACAATAAAGACATAAAAGAAGTAACACAAGTTGGCGGAGGTGATAACCAAAAAGCATTTGAGGATATCTTAAAGCTAAAAAATGTCGATATAAGAAATAAAACTAAAAAAATATCTTTAATTGAAGCTAAGGAAATATTAAAAAAAGCTGTTCCAGAAAGTAATGTTTTAGTTTGTTACTACGACCAAGATGATAATAAATACGACAGTAAGGTTATAAAGGATAATATTGTATATGAAGTAGAAATAGATGCCTACTCTGGTAAAATAATAGAAATTGAAAAAGATGATGATATAAATAATAATTTAGGTGTCAAAAATATATCTTTAGATAAAGCTAAATCTATAATACTAGATGCCATTCCTAATAGTAATTTAATATACTGTAAATATGATGCTGACGATAATGAATATGAGGCTAAAGTTGTAAAAGATAATAAAACATATGAAATAGAGATAAATGCATTTGATGGAAGAATTATAGATATTGATATGGACGATGATTATGATGATAATGATTATGATGACTCTGATAATAATCACAATAATAGTGATTCTAATAACAATAACTCTATAATTAGCATTGAAAAAGCTAAGTCAATAATGCTAAACAAAGTACCTGGTGGTAAAATAGTAAAATTTGAATATGATAAAGATGATAAAGAATATGAAGGCGAAATAATAAAGGGAAATAATGAATATGATATAACAATCAGTGCAATCACTGGAAAAATATTAGAATATGAAGTTGATACAGTATAGTATATAACTCTAATGATATAGTTTATAAAAATTTTCTTATTTATTACTGTAATTTAAATTTTATATTACTGGAATTTTAAAAATTCCAGTAATATTTTTTATTATTAATAACACTAATAACCCTATTTTCTATACATATAATATATCTGAACATAAACTATATCTAAATTTTAGATTTTTCATAATATCTATTCTAGTATATCTCTTATCCACTTATATCTCTTATCCACTATAATCACTTTTTATTTAAGTAAGTCTTGAATTCATGACCAAATAGAATCTCTGGCTTTATATCCACTAGCGTAGGAGTCTCCTTCCAGCTCTTCACTCTTGATTCTATAACTTTATAAAAATCTTCTAAGCTATGGCCTTCTTTTCTTCTTTCAGCTATAAGTTTATTATCTGTTTCTGAATCAAACCTAAAACTTTCCCCTGACTCTTTATTTAACTTTTTTATAATATTTTCATAAATACTTTCTATATAACAGTATTCCTCTTCCACATCAGTATTTTTCTTGGAGTTCTTTTTTAATAACTCTTTTTTTAAATTTTTTTTTAATAATTCTTTTTTCTTTGTTACATCTTCTGTTTCATCTACAGTATGAAGTTCTGGGTCATAACCCCATTGTCTATACTCTTTATCTACATAGCTATACATATTGGTATCACTGGCCTTATCTTTGTCATACTTATATTCATGTTTTGATACCTTTTGGCTACTATTATTTGTTTCATTAATATTTTCTAATATATCTTCAAAAAAACTTCTACGTTTCTTTATTACACCTGTATCATTACTTTCAGAGCATATATAACTATATACAGAGCAACAATTTCCCTTCACTCCTCGACTTATTAGTCTCAATATTCCTAAATCTATAAATTCATTTACAAGCCTACTTATTGTAGATATTGATAAATCAAGGTCAGATGCAGCCTTTCTTACAGTCATCATAAACTGTCCCCTTGGTAAAGTTCCCCTTAATCTTTGTATGTTTTCTTTTCTCATTATATAGTGATTAAACCTTATTTTGTTTACATCACTTCGCTCGTTAAAATATAATACTGCTGAATTTAATTGATAAAAACCATTGTTCATATTCTTATTCCCCCAATTAAAATAAATAGTTGTTTGTAAGTATTTTTGTATTTCTTAATAATTTATTAGATGATTATATTTTATTAAAAATCATTCTTCTATATTTTTCATTTTAAAGTTTTAAAGGCTCTATGTTAATAGATGAGATTTAACTTTTTTATTTAAACAATAAATTTAATAATTTTTTTAATATAAATATTTTATTATTTAGTAAACATTTTCTTAAAATTGATATATTGTTCTTAGTATCAAAGTTTACAACCCTACTAGATATTAAGTTTTTGTCCATGTTATAGTCTCTAACTTTATATAAATGTATAATCAAATATACAATCTAAAAATATATCACTATGTTATACTAAGTGTTACAAAGTAAGATAGAAATTCTCTTATAATATAAATTGTTGTTATATATAAGAAAAACTCCTAATAAAAAATCTATTTAACATTTTTTTACTTTAAATTTCACATACTCAACGCTTTATTTACTATAAATAAGGGTATTTAAAATATATATTTTTACAATAAGGAGGTATACTTATGACCGATTCCCAAATTAAAAAAGAATACTTATGTCGTATTTGCAAAGTACAAGACTACATAGAAGAGCATTTGTATGATTCTCTTTCTCTTGAAGAGCTTTCTAATATAGCAGGTTTTTCAAAGTTTCATTTTCATAGAATTTTCAAAGCGATAGAAAAAGAAACATTGTCACAGTATGTAAATAGGTTAAAACTAGAAGGAGCCACTTCTTTTCTTATTCATCGTACTGATATGACAGTTACTGATATTGCACATTATTTCGGTTTTACTGATTCCGCAGTTTTTTCGCGAGCCTTCAAAAATTATTATAAGATAAGCCCTATAAAATATAGAAACAATTATAGCAAGAATTGCAAAGAACCATATAAAATTTCTCAGTATAATAGACACATATCAAAACTTAAATCTAAAAATAAGAGAGAGGTTAAGGGAGAAATTGAAATCTTAGAACTTGATAATGTAAATACAGCTTATATTAGATACACTGGGTCATATGGAAATTTGGCCAGTCACTTTCCAAAGATTGTAGAAAAACTCTTTGATTATGCAAATGAGCAGAATCTAATTGAACTTGAAAAGACAAAGATATTAGCTATTTATCATGATAATCCTCAATTTACACAAGAACATCATTTGAGGACTAGTATTTGTATGACAATTCCAGATAATATTGTTGTCAAAGAAAATAGCGACCTTGGCAATATTACAATACCTTCTGGGAAATATCTGGTGGGACATTTTAGTATTTTTCAAGATGAATATAGTGATGCTTGGGATTTTATGTATAATGAATGGCTATCAAATGATGAACATAAACTACGTAATTCTTTTCCTTTTGAAGTATATCTTAATGACCCAAATAGTCACCCACAAAATAAACATATAGTTGATATATATTTACCTATAGAGCCTTTTTAATACTATGATTTCGCTTAACCTCTTCTTATATTAATGATTAAAACATACCAATTTTATAGTTTGATAAAATTAATAAAATGAGGTGAGTCAATGAAAGAAATAAAAATCAAAGGTGCAAAAATACATAACCTAAAAAATATAAATATCTCTATCCCCAAAAATAAGCTTGTAGTTGCAACAGGTGTTAGTGGTTCAGGTAAATCCAGTCTTATGTTCGATATTGTATTTGAGGAGGGGCGTAAACAGTACTTACAGTCCTTAGGCATACTTTCAGGCATTGATAATGAGAATAAATTTGACAATATTCAAGGATTAGCTCCTACTATAGCTGTTAAACAAAATATCATCCGTCAGAGTAATCCCCGTTCAACAGTAGGTACTAGAACCAATATTATTAGTATGCTTACACTATTATATTCAGGAGAAGGACAAGTAATATGTTCTGCGTGTAACACTCCTGTAGACAACAATCTTATTTGTAATAATTGTGGTAATAAAGAAGAACGCTTAAGACCAAGTTATTTCTCATATACCTCTTCAGATGGAATGTGTATGAAATGTTCTGGACGTGGAGCATACTTTGAGATTAATATTGAAAAACTTATCTTGGATAAGCGCACTACCCTAAAAAAAGTTTTGGATAGAGCCCAAATCACACCAGGATATTTGAGAGTGTTATCTAAGAAGTTCAAAGATTACTTAGATATACCATTTTTACAATTGCCTGAGGAAGTACAAAACGAGGTACTATATGGTCACTATGAAAATGGAAAACAAAGTTCTTCTTTAGCAAAAGTACTTCATGGTCGTCACCAAAGAGGTGAAGACTTAAATGGTATTTATAGCATGACTACTTGTTCTGAGTGCCATGGTTTTAAAATTGGTGAAGAAGCACGCCAAGTTTTATTAAATGGAAAGCATATTGGTGAACTTGGAAAGATGAGCATTTTAGAAGTTCATGAATTCCTAAAGTCATTATTGAATCAAGACAAACTAACTATTCTAGGTAAAAATTTAATAGCTGATATTTTAATTAAGACAAATAATCTAATAAAGGCACGACTAGGTCATCTGTCCTTGTACAGAGAGATGTCAACTTTAAGTGGCGGAGAAATACAAAGGCTATTTTTAAATTCTCACCTTGATTCAGAGATGGATTCATTAATTTACGTACTTGACGAACCAACTGCGGGATTGCATGAATCCGAAAAAATCGACATTCTAGAATCCATTAAAGATTTAAAAGATTTAGGTAACACTGTCATTGTAGTTGAACACGACAAAAATACAATTAATATGGCAGAACATATTATTGATATAGGGCCAAAAGCTGGTATTGAAGGTGGACAATTAATATATCAAGGAGATTTAGAAGGTCTACTTAAGTCAAATGAATCAATTACTGGACAATATATCTCAGGAAAATACTCCATGCCTACTAGAACATCATCTAAAAATATTACGGACATTGAAAAAATGCATTGTATAGTTGTTCAAAATGCAAGTACAAATAATCTTAAAAACATTACTGCATCATTACCTTTAGGTGCTATGGTTGGAATAGCTGGAAAATCTGGTAGTGGAAAAAGTTCCCTTATATCAGATACATTACTCCCTCTTCTTAGAAGTTACTTCAACAATCAAGCAAGTAATAATAAAACCACTATTAAAGAAAATGAAGTAAGTAATGAGGATGATTATACAATTGTAGAAACTATTGCTGATAAATTAAGTGGTACACAATATATCTCTGGATATTCAGAAATATCTCAAACTCCTATTGGTAGAAATATGAACTCAACTCCTGCCTCTTATATTGGGATATGGGATAAGATACGTGTTTTATTTGCAGGTCAACCAGAATCAATAAAACAAAATTTCACTGCTGGGTATTTTTCATTCAATTCAAAAGGTGCTTGTCCTAAGTGTAGTGGTAGTGGATATGAAAAAATCTGGTTGGGAAATAATTTAAGTATGGACAGTATATGTAATGAGTGTCATGGAAAAAGATTTAATGATGAATCCCTATCCATTAAATATAAGAATAAAAATATCTATGATGTCTTAAATATGAGTGTATCTGAAGCTGTTGTTTTTTTTGAAGATACTCCAAATATTGTTTCACACTTAAAAGTACTAGAACAAATTGGTATGGGTTATATAAAACTAGGTCAACCTACCCCTACTTTAAGTGGTGGAGAATCTCAAAGAATCAAGCTTGCAAAAGAGATTGGTAAAAAACGAAAAGGCAATATACTCTATGTGTTGGATGAACCCACTACTGGTCTAAGTCTGTATGATACTGCTAAACTAATTCAATTGTTGGATGAATTAATCGAAAATGGAAATTCTGTAATTGTTGTTGAACATGATATAGAAGTTCTAAATACTTGTGACTGGATTATTGAACTTGGTCCAGAAGGAGGAGACAAAGGCGGATATATCATTGCAGAGGGTTCTCCTCAACAACTAAAAGAAAACTCAAAGTCTATAACAGGGAGGTATTTATAATGGATAAAGGCTACTGCTTAGATTTGAAATTTGAAAATATAGACCCTTCAAGTGTTGGAATGGATTTAAAAAAACTTTCACAGCTTGAACCTTTAATAATCTCACAATATAGCAATATAAACGCAATAATCATAGCAAGAAGAGGAAGTATCGTCTTTGAAAAATATTATAATGGTTATAATGCTAACGATACTTTTCATGTTGCATCTGTCACAAAAAGTATCATATCAGCCCTAATTGGTATCGCAATAGACAAGGGTTATATAAAGGATGTTGAGCAAAAAGTTGTTGATTTTTTTCCTGAATATAATTGTATCCCTGCTGATATATACAAAAAAGCAGTAACTATACGCCACTTGCTTACGATGACTGCACCATACCCTTTTAAAAATACAACTGAATCATTAGAGAGACTTTCTAAACAACGAGATTGGGTAAAATATGCCCTAAATCAACTTGGTCAAAACAAAAACATTGGAACTTTCAAATATTCTTCAGCTGGAGTTCACCTACTTTCAGCTATTATTACAAATACTACAGGAAAGTGTGCTCGTGAGTTTGCTAATGAACATCTATTCAAACCTATTGGTATGAGAGAAATACCCGATTATGATATAGAAAATTTTGATTTTGAAGATTTATTTGGAAAAAATCTTAAAGGTTGGGCAAAAGACAGACAAGGTAATACTGCTGGTGGCTGGGGACTTACATTGAGTGCCAGAGATATGTTACGATTTGGTTCTCTGTATTTAAATGATGGTATTTGGAATAATAAACGTATTATATCTAAATCCTGGATTGAAGAATCAACCAAAATGAATTCCAATGAGTATGGTTATCTATGGTGGCTATGTGAAGAAGATGGAACTCTTTGGTATTCAGCAATGGGAGCTGGAGGAAATGCCATCTGTTGTATACCAAAGTACGATTTGGTTATAGCAATACCATCTAAGATAGTTTTTAAACCTCGTGATAGATGGCAGCTTATTAAAAAACATATACTTACTTCTATAATAGAATAGTTGTATATGGAATGATTATAACAACCCTCCACTATAACACCAGACTTTCGTTTAGTGATATTATTGTTGATGCTATATACACACAAGAGGAGTTGAATATAAATGAATACCTACACAACATCAGAAATAGCAGATTTAATTGGTATACATCCTAATACAGTACGTTTATATGAAGAACTTGAACTAATACCTAAACCTAAGCGTAATCCTAATGGCTATCGTATTTTTAACGATTTTCATATAGAGCAATTTAAATTTGCTCGTACAGCCTTAAAAATTGAAGTTACACAAAGAGGATTGAGAAAAAATGCAATTGAGATTGTCAGAACATCAGCAAATAAAGATTTTGACAAAGCTATTTCTCTTGTTAGTCATTACTTACAACAATTAGAAATAGAAAAATCAAATGCTGAGGAAGCAATCAATATTGTTAAAGAAATTTTAAATGGAAACACACAAGAGACAGACAAGTTATTTTTAACTAGAAAAGAAACCTCAGAATACTTAAAGGTTACAATAGATACTTTAAGAAATTGGGAAATGAACGGGTTATTAAAAGTAAAAAGAAAGCAAAATGGTTATCGTGTATATACTGATGAAGATATAAAGCGCCTTAAAATTATTAATTCGTTACGCTCTGCAAACTATTCTCTTTCAGCTATTTTAAGAATGTTAAATGCTTTGTCTTGTAATCCCAATGCTAATATTAAAAATATTATTGATACTCCAAAAGACGATGATGAAATTATCTCAGTATGTGACAAATTGATAACCTCATTGAAAGAGGCGGAATACAACGCAAAATCAATGAAATCTCATCTCCAAAGCATGAAAGAACAATTTTCTTAACCCTCCACTCTAACTCCATACTTTGATTTGTGTGTTATTCTTAAGAGCAAGAAAAATTAAACACACAAATCAAAGGAGGAATAGAATGGAAAACAAAAATACTCATTTTACATGGAAGCAAAAAATCCTTACCTTTTTAGTGAGCCAATATATTTCCCTATTTGGTTCATCACTTGTACAGATGGCAATGATATGGTATATCACACTTCAAACGTCATCAGGCATATGGGTAACAATCTTAACTGTATGCTCCTTCATACCACAAATGCTAATATCTTTTTTTGCAGGTGTATGGGCAGATTACTATAATCGAAAAATACTCATCATTGTATCTGATACTATAATCGCTGCTTCTACACTAATACTACTTATGCTTATGATGTCAGGAATTAAAGGAGAAAATGAATTAATCGCAATTGCTGTTGTATCTATTATTCGTTCTTTAGGAAGTGGTGTACAGACACCTGCTGTAAATGCACTGATTCCTCAACTTGTGCCAGAGGAACACTTAATGCGTTTTAATGGTATGAATGGCAGTCTTCAATCTATAGTTCAATTTATAGTTCCTATTGTATCCGCAGCAATTCTTGGTCTAGGAAATAAAATATCTCAAGTACTTTTAATTGATATTATTACTGCAATTATTGCTATTGTATTACTCTGCTTCATTAAAATACCTAAACATAATATAATAAAACAAACTGAAAAAGTATCATTTTTAACAGACATGATATCTGGAATAAAATACTCTTTTTCGGATAAATTTATTAGAAAAGTAGTTTTTACTTATGGCGCTTTCATTTTTCTTTGCGTACCATCAGGCTTTCTTATAGGATTATTGATTGAGCGTACATTTGGTAAGGGGTATATTTATCTATCTATTATTGAAATGATTGGCTTTTCAGGTATGGTTCTAGGTGGATTAGTTATAGGAATATTTGGTGGCTTTAAAAATCGAAATAAGACATTTTTCTTGGCAATGTTATCTTATGCTATCTTTTCTATTATTTTGGGGTCTGTTACACAAGCTTGGCAATTTTTCATATTCATGTTTTTTACCAGTTTTTCAATCCCAATTATTCAAGCAACAGCTATGACCATGTTGCAAGAACATGTAGTACCAGAAATGCAAGGTCGTGTATTGGGCTTACCTACTATTATATATACTGGTCTTATACCTCTTGGGATGATACTCTTTGGACCACTTGCTGATATGGTATCTATTAATTTCTTGATTATTGTTTCAGGTGTAATAATTGCATTTTTTGCTTTATCTATTCCTTATTCAGGACAATTTTATAAGCAAGGCATCTTTAAATCAAAAGAAATTAAATAATATGCTAAAGAAACTAAGTAATATACTAAAAAAATTAAGTAATACACTAAATAAACTAGGTAATATACTAGATAAATTTTAATTGTTCTATTTTGATTTTTATACATAATACACTAAGATAGTTTTAATCACTACAATAGTTTTAATTAACCTAGTTCAAATTTTATAGACCTCCGTTTCATTTACATATTCATTTTCATCAAGAATTAAATGAAACGGAGAAAAGCTATATGCCAATAAGGCTATTATTATTTTGATTCCTTTTTAGCATGACACTCAGAACATTCAGAGTCATGTAAAGAAATAATGCCACCACAATAAATACAAGTCCATTTTTTTAATTCTACTTCCATCAAAGTAGTTATTCCAGACTCTTTAGCTAAAATATTATTTTTTATAAGGCTCTCTTCGTATCTTTTATTGTAACTTTTTTCCAAGTTTTTGACCAATTTGCATGGAAATTTTTCACACTCAAAACAGTATGTAATCTTTTCTATCTTTGTACACTCTTTTATATTACACTTTCTGCAATGTTCTGGTTTCCCCAAGTCACCTGCATAACATCCCTGACAAGGTTTCTTTGAATAACAATGTTTATAACAGACTTTACAGTTCATCCCACAGGGAGCAAACATAATATTTTCAATCTTATTGGGCATTTTCATAATACATTATTCCTTTCTATAATATTCTTAATTATTGAGTCTTCTTAATTCTTTAACTACTCTACTTTAACTACATTTAAGGCTTACATCTTCCCCACTATACCATGTTGAAATAAAATATTTCTCCTATTCTTGATAAAAAGCTTCTCTATACTCCTAAATCTGTGATTATTGAAATCATGAAGTTTTTGAACAATCTTTTTATAAAAAATCATTTTAATGAGATACTCTCATACATCATAACATTTTATAATCATCAGCCCCATACTCATAGCCTTTTAATTTATCTTCTTCTTCACCTTTAGCTGTCAACATAATAATAGGTATATTAGTCATTTCACGTGAAACTCTACATACTGAGAATCCATCTAAATATGGCATCATAATATCCAATATCATTAAATCTATATCATTATTCTTTAGTATTGTAAGTGCTTCTACTCCATCATCAGCAGTTATGCAAGTATATCCTCCTTTTTGCATATATTCTACAATAATATCTTTCATTCTTTTTTCATCTTCTACTACTAATATTTTAGCCATTATTATTTTATCATCTCAGTTTTTTAACTTTATTTTAGTTTATATTAATTTATTTTATAACTATTTTTTAGAAAATAATATGTTTATAAAAATAACCTACCAATTTATAAAAATAGCCTGCCAACTTTGATTCATGTTGGCAGGCTAAGAATTTATAAAATACTTATTATATTATTTTAATACTAGTTTATTTTTTTGATTAAAATATATTCTAAAGCAAATCTCTTCAATTAATGCATAAATTGCACTTGTTATAAAATATAGACCTAGGGCTACTGGAGTTCTAACAGTTATTATAAGACTCGTTATAGTAGTCATTATAATCGTTTGTTTGTTAAATGTCCTGTGAGAACTCACCTTAAAATATGGTATATAATTTATTAAATTTGGAGCTAGCATAGTTAATGTGTATATACAAGGTAGTATAAATAAATTATCAGCTGTATTTAAATTAGCAATCCAAGGAATTATAACTGTCGTAAATCCCTTTGGCATGTTTAAGCATACATGATACAGTGCATATATTACTGGCATTTGTAGTAAAATTGTGGAACACCCAATCATACTCTTCATACTTTCCACAGAGTGCATCTGTAGTTGCTTTTCAAGTTCTTTAGCATTATCCTTATATTTTTCTTTTATATGTTCCATCTTTTCTGCCAATTCTTGTTGTTTTTTCATAGAAAATCTTTGTTTTAATGACAATGGCATTAGCATCAACTTTACTATTAAAGTTATAAGTACTATTGCAATCCCAAAATCTCCTGTAAAACTAAATAATATATTTAATACCTCTTGTAGTATATTTGAAATGAAATCCATTCTATTCTCTCCTTTTATCTTAAATTCTTGAACTGTAATAGAATCACTTCAAATTAAAATATACTATAATACCTCCAAATATCATATTTTTGAAAAACAATATAATGCTTAGGCAATCTTTTTTCAGAATATGTAAATCTATTTATAAATATGTTTTTCCTTAAAACATATTTAATTTTATGATATAAGAGGTCTTTACAAAAGTAAATTATGCATCCAAGGATAGATACTAATAATGTCATATAAATTAGTATATATAACAGATTATCCATATCAAATCTCATTACATCACCTCATAAGTATTTATTTTTGTTTTTATGTTTATGTTTATGTTTATGTTTATGTTTATGTTTATGTTTATGTTTATGTTTAAATAATTATAGTATGTTAATCTCTTAATGTCAATATTTTTATACACTATCTATGCTATCCATCCACACCTAAAAGAGTTGGCTTTGTGCACTAGGTTGTAAATATACAAGTACTAATACCTTGATAAAACTACATTAAATTTTCAGTGTTATTTTTACCAGAATTCTCATGCTCTACTTCTAAAGACAATGACTTTTTTCTAAATTAATGATAAAATAATTAAAACAATTCTTCTATATGTGAATATGTTTTTTGTAAACATAACGTAAATATCTTTTATATAAACAGATTTTATCTAAATATATTTTTAAAACTAATATAATCTTTAAAATAAAAACCTTACTTGGAAATATCAACAAAAATAAATGGAGGTTACTACAATGATAAGCAATTCTATATCGAAAAGACGTAGCATTAGAAAATATAAAAATCAAAATATTTCACATGAAACTATAGAAAAAATAATTGAAGCTGGAATAGATGCACCTTCATCTAAAAATAGACAACCATGGAAATTTATTGTTGTCACTGAAAAAGAAAAAGAATCTATGCTTAGAGCTATGAGCAAAGGTATTCAAAATGAAATTGATAACAATGGACTTCTTCCAGAAAGTCGTCAACATATTGCAGGAGCAAATTATACTGTTGAAATTATGAAACAAGCTCCCATAACAATTTTTATTTTAAACAAGTTGGGAAAATCACCTTTAGAAAACTTATCTGCTGAAGAACGTTTTTATGAAATGGCAAACATACAATCAATCGGAGCTGCAATTCAAAATATGTCTCTTACAGCTGTAGAATTAGGTTTAGGTAGTCTTTGGATTTGTGATGTGTACTTTGCATATCGTGAATTATGTGAGTGGTTAGATACAGATAGTCAATTGGTTGCAGCAATATCGTTAGGTTATCCTGATGAACAACCAGCAAAAAGACCTAGATTAAAGTTAAATGATGTAACTGAATGGAGATAAATAACTATTTATAATTAAAATATGGTAAGTAAATTCAATAAAAATAATTTACTTACCATAAAAAATAATTTGATTACTATGCTGTTAGAACTATTGAAGATTATCTTATACCTCTACAATCTCCTTATGATTACTCACTACTTTATTTTGCTTTATAGTCAATGATTTCATTTCATGAACTGCAAAATATATACATACCATTGCAGCAGCGGCATCCGCTATTGGCCCCGCATACATTACTCCATCAATACCCATAAACATTGGTAAAATCACTATTAATGGAATTAAAAACAGAATCTGACGAGTCAAAGAAGTAAAAAGTCCCAGTACTGATTTCCCAATTGATGTAAAGAAAGTTGATGATACTATTTGAACACCATTTATAAATGTTAAGAACAAGAAAGTTCTAAAATAATGTTCTGCAAATATAAAGTAAGTTTCATTCCCATTACCAAATATAGATGTAATTTGTCGTGGGAAGAATTGGAAGCATAAGAATGCAATAACAGATATAACAGTTGCACTTCCTACTGCTAACTTATATGCTTCTTTTACACGATTATATTTTTCAGCTCCATAATTGTATCCTATAATTGGTTGCATCCCTTGTGATATACCAATAATTATAGATATAAAAATCATATTTACTTTAATAATGATACCAACACAAGCAAGTGGAATTTCACTTCCATAAACTGACCTAGCTCCGTAATATGCCAACGTATTATTCATAACTATTTGTGTTACAGTCATTGCTAATTGGTTAAAACATGAACTTGAACCTAGCGCAAATATATGTTTATAAATTATACTCTCTAATTTAAAACTTTTCTTATGTAGTTTAATATGTTGAAAATTCATTACATAATAAACACTAAAGCCAAAAGATATAAGTTGACCAATAACAGTAGCTAAAGCAGACCCAGCAATTCCCATATCAAGCACAAATATGAATAGTGGATTTAAAATTGTGTTAATAACTGCTCCTACCAACATACAAAACATAGAAGCTTTTGGTTTTCCATCAGCAAGTATCAACTTACTCATTCCAGTAGACATTATAAGAAATGGCAATCCAATTGATGTAATCTTTGTGTATGTGTGTGCATAAGGTAATATTTCTGATGTGGAACCAAAGAATTTCAATAGTGGTGTTAAAAATATTGATACTATTATAAACAAACTTATTCCAAAGATAGCCATTAGACAAATAGAATTTCCCGCTGATTTTGTAGCTTTTTCTGAATTTTTAGCACCTAATTCTAATGAGCACTTAGATGCTCCACCAATACCTAATAATAAAGCAATTGCAGTACATATTGTTGTTAGTGGAAAGCTAACATTTGTAGCAGCATTACCTAACACTCCAACACCTTGCCCGATAAAAATTTGGTCAACTATGTTATATAACGCACTTACTAACATTGCTATAATGCTAGGTATTGCATACTTAGTCAATAATTTTGAAACTTTCTCATACTCCAATGGTTCTTTATATTTTTCTTCCATCTTCCTTCGCCTCCAATTTTGCTTCTTCATTCATATCAATAGCTATAAAAGCAGTCTTTTTTAACATTGACATGAACAACTCTTGCTCTTCTTTTTTAAATGAACTTAACAATTCCTCTACATATCCATTCGTTATTTTTATTATTTCATCATAACATGCCAAAGATTTTTCTGTAGGATACAGATGCCATGTTCTTTTATCTTTAACACTTGGTTCTCTAGTGATAAACCCTTCTTTTTCTAGGTTTGCCAAAGCTCTTGTTATATTACTAGGATTTACAAGAATTCTTTTAAATATAGTATCCTGTGTAATACCTGGATTACTACATATGTGTAATACATAAAAATATTGGCTATTATTAATTCCAATATCAGCCAATTTCCTATCAATATAGTTTGCGTTATATCTATTTATAATGGAAACCCATTTTAATAGCTCTCTCATGTTCTCTCCTTAATATTGTTATTTATATTTTTGTTGCGAGCGCAACAATCTGTTTGCTCATGCAATTATTTTACTGCTAAATTTACACTTTGTCAATAGTTCCTAATTCTTAATTCCTTTTAAGCTGTCATGTCAATGTGACATAATATAGTAAATTAGACAAGATGCAAATCCACAGAATTAAAATTAAATGACAACAAGTAAAATCAAGCCATAACTTCTCTATTTCGTTATAATGAATGTAGGGTAATTGAAACGAGGTGAATAGTTAAATGTATGAGTGGCAACAACAAATTCAGATAATCATTGACGAGATTGACAAATGTATTAAAAATTACAACGGCGAAGTCTTAACGTTACGCTTTCTTTCTCGCAAATTAGGATATTCTGAATTTTATACAACGAAAAAATTCAAAGAAATATCGGGTATGCAGTTTAGAGATTACTTGCGGAATAGAAAATTAGCCTTTGCATTAAAAGAGGTTAGGGACAGTGATAAGAGTCTATTGGACATTGCTTTTGATTATGGATTTTCATCACATGAAGCTTTTACCAGAGCTTTCAAAAGAACTTATGGTGTAACACCAAGTGAATATCGAAAAAATCCTAAGCCAGTCGTTCTTCGTACAAAAATAACCCCTTTTGACCGCTACTTTTTAGGATTAGGAGAAATAGGAATGATTAAATCAACAGATGGTGTCAAGATTTATTTTGCAACCATACCTGCACATAAATTTTTGTACATTAAAAACAATGAGAGTAACGGGTATTGGGATTTTTGGAGAAAACAAAACCTTATTCCAGGACAGGACCACGAAACAATTTGTGGTTTGCTCGACAGCATCAAGGGTAAATTGGATGATGATGGTGGAAGCGAAGCTAACTGTGGAAGTGGTCAGATTATGGCTTATATAAACAGTCCAGATGGCAGGCTCTGCGATTGGGGTATTCTCCGTACAGAGTGTTGGGGCGTACGACTTCCTTTTGATTATAAAGGGGAACTTCCGCCACAAATGCTTATGATTGATATTCCTGAAGCCGAGTATATCATCTTTGAACATGGTCCATTTAATTATGAACAGGAAAATTGTAGTGTTGAAGAAAAGATTGAAATGGCTATGGCAACTTTTGATTACATTGGTAAGGGTTACTGTCCTGATATTACCCCTGGAAGAATCATGTACTTTTATTATAACCCAGACCAGTATTTTAAGTACATTAGACCTGTGAAAAAGATGTACGCCTATCCACTGTAAAATCCAAACTAAGTAGATAAGACGTACTCGATAAAATAAAATTTAAGGAGGAAAATTAAAAATGACTAAGTCTATTTGCGGAGTTGATTGTAGGAAATGCGAATTGAGTAACACTTGTAATGGATGTGCTGAAACGAAAGGCCATCCTTTTGGTTCAGAGTGCTTGGTTGCATTATGTTTGAAAGAAGGTAAAGATGCTCTATACAAATTCAAAAAGAATTTGATTGCAGCATTTAATGCACTTAATATACAAGATATGGAAGAAGTCACAGAACTTAATGCACTGAAAGGCTCTTTCATTAACATTGAATATACCTTGCCAAAAGGGCAGCTTGTAAAGTTTTGGGACGATAATAAAATTTACTTTGGAAATCAGCTTAGCAAAAAAGACAGTGACAGATATTATGGAATTATTGCTGATGAAAAATATCTCATGGTATCTGAGTATAGCGTTTATGATTCTGATGCTGAAATTGTAGTATTTAAGCGTTGGGTGTAAATGCAAATTGAAAGTTGAAGCAAAGATTATTTATAATAGATGGAGGTTCTTTAAGTTGGAAAAATATATTGCTCTTTTTCGTGGCATAAACATTAGTTGTAAAAACAAAGTGTCAATGCCATTATTAAAGGCGGCATTTGAAGGTATGGGATTTTTGAATGTTAGCACCTATATCAATAGCGGAAATGTTCTTTTTCCAGTGAAAGCAACGATAAAAGTGAATGCCAGCACTACAAAAAAATTATTTTTGTTATCTAGCAAGTAAATCTATTATGGGCATAACATGGAGTTCCCAAATTTCAGTTTATCTTTATCATTGACTGACTAGAAAATTTGAAATTGACTAGAAGGTTATAACTGGATGGAAGTAGTTAAATTTGCAAAAAAACAGCTATACGAAAGCATCTGGAGCTATGACAATACCATAAAAGGTTAATAATCTAACGTCGTCATTTGTACAAAACTAAGAAAAAAATAGAGCCTGACTCAGACAATCCACAATATATTGGCTGTTTGGGGTGTTGGCTATAAATTCAGCGAATAAAAACCGCAGATTGTATATAATTCACTAATTAGTGAATTATATACAATCTGCGGTTTTGTGCACTATTCAAATAATTTATATGCTTTTAATCATATTATCATATCAAAGTTCTTATGTAAGTGGTAAATTCAACTCTTAAAACTTAAGATATGATAATAAACCTAGTGTTTAAGCGATAATCTGTATTTCTGTTTAAAACTTAATTTAAAAACATATTGACAGTCTACCCATTATTTGTAATAATTAATATATCAAAACGATATATAACTAAACAATATATACATAAACGATATTAGGAGGCACTATGTTAGAATACATTATTTTAGGATTTCTGATGGAAAAAGAATTAAGTGGATATGATTTAAAACAAAAGATGTCACAAAGTACTTCATACTTTTTTGATGCTAGTTTTGGTAGTATTTATCCTGCACTTAAAAGATTAGAAGAAAAAGATTATATCTACTATCGCGAAGTTATAGATGGGGGCAAATTAAAAAAACTATATTCCATAACTGATATAGGGAAATCATACTTTCTCGAGTGGTTAGAAAAACCAATTAAATTTTCTAAGACAAAGCATAACCACCTTGTTAACATATTTTTTTATGAGTACTTACCTAAAGAAATAATTGAAACAAACTTAAAAATGTTGATAGCTGAAATTGAATTACTTTTAAATAAATTAGATGCACAAAAAACTGAGGTAGAACAAAATTGTTGTATTGACCAATACACATGTATGTATTTCACAATGATTTATGGCGTTGACTATTATAGTTTTGTAATTAATTGGTGTAATAATTTATTAAAAAAAATTGTAGGATAGAATTACAAAAGTCAACCTACATAATATAAAGGGGGTAAAACTTATGAGACTTTTAATACATGATTTAACTGAAAAAGATTTAGATAATTTATTACCTAAACTTGATAACAATATAAAAATACTTTCAAACACTGAAGAAATCCACAAGTGTATTGGTTGTTTTGGTTGTTGGATTAAAACACCTACTACATGTGTCATAAAAGACTATTACAGAAATATGGGTAAATTGATAGCTGATTCTGATGAATTTATTATAATAAGTAGATGTTGTTATGGTGGATTTAGCCCATTTGTCAAAAATATACTTGATAGAAGTATAAGCTATCTCCTTCCATACTTTGTAATAAAGAATAATGAAATGCATCATAAAAATAGATATGAAAAACAGATAAATTTAAAGGCTTTATTCTATGGGGATTGTATTACAGATACTGAAAAAGACACTGCTACTAATCTAGTACGTGCAAATGCTGTAAATCTCAATATGAAGGAACATTCTGTTTCATTTTTTAAAAATCCACAAGATGTAAGAGGTGAATCTTTATGAATATAGTAATGATAAATGGAAGCCCAAAAGTAAAAGAAAATAATTCACAATACTTTTTATCTGAAGTAGAAAAACTTATACAAAAGGATAATGACATTCTCACATTTAAAATAGACAATGTATCTAAATATCCTAAAGCTATTGAAGCCATACTTACTTGTGATAGGTTAATAATTGCATTTCCTCTTTATGTAGATGGCATTCCTTCTCATTTAATTCGTTTTTTAGAGGAATGTGAAGAATGTGCGAAGAAACTAAATAAAAAATCTATTCCAGTATATGCAATAGTTAACTGTGGATTCTATGAAGGGAAACAAACTCATTTAGCAATTCAAATGATAGAAAATTGGTGTAAAAGGGTTAACTTTACATGGGTTCAAGGGATAGGAATTGGTGGAGGAGAAATGCTAGGTTCATTACAATCTACTCCTTTAGGTAAAGGTCCCAAAAAAAGCTTAGGAACTTCATTAGGAGAACTATCAAAGAATATACTTAGTAACAACATAGATAGTAACACTTCTAGTAAAGATAATATTTTTATATCACCTAACTTTCCTAGATTTCTATTTAAATCTATGTCTAATTATCATTGGACTCCTCAAGGTAAATCAAATGGACTGACTAAAAGTGATATATTAAGAAAATAAAAAATTAATATTAAAATAAATTTTACATAAGATATAAGTATTTTATTTGTCTTTAAAATTATGCATACAAATCTATACAAATCATGTAAAGCTTAAAATACTATATTAAAAACAACTTCTAAAAAGGGGCTGTCTCAAAATAGGGATAAGTCTCTTTTTCATTGTTTAAATAATGAAAATATATTTGATTTCATACAAAAAAAGAGTGCCTCATGAACCAAAAAGCTCATTTTGAGACATCCTCTTTCTATTGTGCATATAAAAAAATATCTTTTTATGCTACATTTAATTATTATTTAGCTTGAATTATATTTAACCATTATTCAGTTTCTATTATATTTAATTACTATTCAGCTTCCCTAATTCTTTCAACAATACTATCCTTAGAAACATTATGATAAACTATTAAAGGCACTATAGACGTTATCAAAAATACTATTAATATACTTATTATAAGCGCCCCTAATGGATAAGCATACACAGAATATCTTAATTTCATAATATTAAACCCTAAAAATGTTGCGATACTTCCAAAAGTAAGATTTACAATAGTTATTATCACCCCATAATAAAAACCTTCAAGCATTATCATTCTTTGAAGCTGTTTTCTTGTCATTCCTACTGCCTCAATCATTGCAAACTCTTGTTTACGAGACATTATATTTGTTATCATAGTATTTATAAAGTTTAGCACTCCAATCAATCCTATTATAAATACCGCACTCATACCTACAATCTTTATAACCTTTTGACTCTCTCTTGCCTCTTCTATATAGATATTTTTTGAATAAACTTTTGTATATGGATTATTGTATTTCTTATTCAAATTATTTATTTTATTTTCAACAGACTTCACATCACCATTTATATCAATTACCAGATTTTCTATATATGGCTTTATAACCATATTTTTAAAGTCATTTTCATTAATGTACATCCCCATATTAAAATTTTGTGCACCATCAAAAACTGCCATGACTTTAAACTCTTTATCTATATATCCTTTCCCTATAGTATCTCCTTTTAAATATCTAAACTTAATTTTATCTCCTGCTTTTATTTTACTTCCTTCATGTCCAGTAATTACTACATATCCACCTTCATCAAATTTTTTCTCATCTATAGAACCTGACAGTATTTTAGAATTCTTTTGAGAATATATAATATTGTTTTTTGATAGTTTACTTAATAATCTACCTGAAGATAATCCAACTGTATCTGAGGCTAAAAAACCATTATTTTCTGCAATTTCTTTTGGGTCTCTGCCCTGAAGAAATTGCTTTTTATATTCTTCATCTACTTTTTGAGTCAATATCTCATCTTTTAAATCTCCTTCATAAACTATATAACTTAAATCCTTATACACCTTACTTACATTACTCACTCCATCAAGATTCTTAATATCTTTTATAAGATTTTCGTCAATTGGAGCAACTTCGTTATCTTCAGATTTAGCAGTGTCTGCAAGTCCATGACGTATTTCTATATCCCCTAACATCATACCTTCAGCAGCTCTTTCTGGATTAGAGCTACTTATAATTGCAGATACAGTCAAAAATATTATACAACTTAGTGACATAGAAACTAAAACTAAAATAGCTTTGCGTCTATTTCTAAACACATTTGCAAATGCCATCTTATGAATTTTAGAACCACTTTTCCCTCTTTTAGACTTACGTTTAATCTTATTACTTTTATCACTATATCTTACAGCATCTATAGGAGATACAGAACTTACAATCTTAGCAGGTTTTTTGCATGACAATCTAACAGTTACATATGAAAATACAACGGCAAATACAAATATTAACGGATTAAAATATTCAAATGCAGTTTTATTTAATCCATCCATAAACTTACCAACTAGAGGAACAAACACTATTCCTATTAAAAATCCCAATAATAAACCTATTGGTATAGCTATTATACATAATCTATTAGCTTGTTTAATAATCAATTTTTTTAATTGATATGGAGATGTTCCTATTGTTTTTAATAATCCATAATATTTTATATCTTTAACAACTGAAATATAAAAAATATTATAAATTAATAAATATCCACTTAAAAGTATAAGCATTACAATTAAGATTATTGGTAATACATTTTTAACAACTTCTTTGAAAGTAGTTGCTTGTTTACTTAAATATATAGGATTTATAGTTGATTTTCCTGAATAAGGTTGGATTTTCTCAGTTAGTTTATCAAATTTAGACTGCAAATCTTTATCATTAAAAAAATTAAAGGATACACTTGTAGGAGCTACTTCATTTGTTTTTTTGTAATTATCATAGAAAGCTTCACTCGTAAATACATCATGAAGAGGTATTGCTGTAGCTGTTTTGTATTCAAAATATCCAACTAGTTTAAATTTGAACGTTTCTTTTTCATTAGTTAGTACCCCATCTTTAGTTTTTGGAATTATTAATTTTACTTCAGCACCTATTTTATGAGGTACATCTAACATATCTAATATCTTTGTAGGCATGACTATTTCATCATTATTTTTTGGTAAACTCCCTTCAATCATCTCTACATTTGCAGCATTTTCAAGACTTTTTTTATCATAAACGGTTAAATTCACTGTCTGAGTTGAAAACTCTGGATTTTTTAAACTTGCTATGTTTTTTACTATTCCAATACTGTTTTTGTCTACTGAACTATCTTTTTTTATAATTTCAATTTGCCTATTACTTAAAGCTTGAAATTGAACATGGTTCTTTGTCCCATATTCCATAGCTTTGTAACTATTAAAAGCGTCCAACATACTATATCCCACTGTAAACAATGATGTAAACAAAACTGTTGTCAATACTATTGCAAGCACTGAAACTATATTTCTCATTTTATTTGTTTTGAAACTTCTATTACTTAACTTTTTTATAATTTCCTTATTGTTATTTTGTAACATTGTTCTCACCTCTATTTACAACTTTTCCATCCTCAATCCTTATAATTCTATCAGCCATTTGAGCAATTTGTTCATTATGAGTTATCATAATTATAGTTTGGCTAAACTTATTACTAGTAACTTTTAAAAGTCCTAGCACATCTTGTTCTGTTTTGCTATCTAAATTACCTGTTGGTTCATCAGCTAGTATTATTGATGGTTTTGTTGCTAAAGCTCTTGCAATAGCTACTCTCTGTTGCTGTCCTCCTGATAGATTATTTGGTAGGTCATCCACTTTTTGACTTAATCCTAAAACTTCTATTATCTCATCTATATATTTAGTGTCTATTTTACATCCATCAAGTTCTATAGGTAATACTATATTTTCATAAACATTTAGTATTGGAACTAAATTATAATTTTGAAATATAAAGCCTACATTACGTCTTCTAAATATTGTAAGTTCTTCATCATCCATAGCAAATATATCATTATTATCAACAATTACTTTTCCATCACTTGCTCTATCAAGTCCCCCTATCATATGTAACAAGGTACTTTTTCCACTACCTGAAGTCCCAACTATAGCTACAAACTCCCCTCTATTTATACTTATATTTATTCCATCTAAAGCTTTTACTATATTTTCACCTTTTCCATAATATTTTTTTAAATTATTAGTCTCCAGTATTTTCATAATCAAATCTCCCTCTTACTTTATTTTATATATTTTTTAATTGTATATTAAACTTTCACGCTTATTGATTCCTTACTTAGATATTATCATGTAAGCCCCTATCCAATCCTCACAGTGCTGTTATATTTTAGATATGAATTATAACAATTTTGAGATATTTTGTGATATTTATTGAAGTGAAACTAAAAATAGTGCATATGATGTTATCTAATAAACACTATATACACTACTTCTAAGAATTTTTGATTTTATTTTCAAGTTATATATTATAAGCATCAATTTTAAATAAATGCTAAGTATAATTTTTCATATAAATATTAAATGTAGTTCCAATATTTTTTTGAGAATCTACTTTTATATATCCATTCTGTTTATTTATAATTTCTCTTGCTAAGTACAATCCAACTCCAATACCTTCTATATTCCCAACTTCTCTACTTCTATAGAACCTTTTAAATATATTGTTTATTTCACTCTCATCTATACCCATTCCATTGTCACTTATGATAATTTTAGTGAATATATCCATTTTATCAGTCTTTATACTTATCTTTCCTTCCTCATTGGTATACTTTACTGCATTTTCTATAATATTAAATAAAGCTTCACTAGTCCACTTCTTATCGTGACAAACTTCAATTTTATCATCTAAATCAATTTCTAGTAATATATTTTTTTCTTCTAATTTTAAAAAGACTCCACTTAATGCACTTGCAATAGTATCACTTATTCTGCTTTTAGTCGTATTCAAAGATATAATACCAGTTTCTAACCTAGAAATTTTTATAAGTGCTTTTCCCAGCCAGTCCAATTTATTTACCTGACTTTGCATGTTTTCTAAAAACAATACTTGATTCTTTCTATCTAACTCTTTTTGTATTAGAGTCTCATTATACATAGATATATTAGCTATTGGTATTTTTATTTGATGCGATATATCTGATATTAAAGTTTTTATATTTTCTTTTTCCTCTGAATACTTGCTGTTTTTAACTTCCATAACCTCTATCATATATTTAATTTTATTTTGAACTTTTGCAGTTAAAGTATCTTTATTTAAATCAAAGTGCATATTTTTATTACCCGATATAAATTCATCTATGTTATATATGATATTACTACTAAATTCAACTATGTCTTTTCTTATTTTATATACAAAAAATAACGATATAAAAAACATAGTAAATATAAAAATTAAAATTATACAATTAATATTTACAATAAATTCAGCTAAGTCAGGATGCACATATAAAATTTTGTTAGTTTGCATTCTTATTATTATTAAGGATAAACATGATACTATGAAATATATAATAGAAATGTTCTTGTAATAGTTCTTATTTAAACTTTTATTATTTTTCATCTTGTTCACCAACCCACATATAACCTATTCCATAAATAGTTCTTATGTACTTATGCTTTGATGTTTTCTGGTCTATTCTCTTTCTCAATCTATTTATATTTACAGTCAATGCATGTTCTTCCATATACTCACTATCATTGTCCCATATTGCATCTATCAATGCTTGTCTTGTAACTATTTCATTTTTATGTTGCACCAATTTCTTTAGAATTCTATATTCTATAGGTGAAAGGATTATATTTTCGCTATTTCTAGTTACAATCATATTATCAAAATTAAATTCAAATTCTCCCTCAAATAAGACCTCTTCTTGTATTTCAACATTACATCTTCTAAGCAGTGCTTTTATTCTTTGTATCAATATGTTTATACTAAATGGCTTTGTTATGTAATCATCTGCTCCTATCTTAAATCCATTTACAATATCAGATTCCATATCACATGCTGTCAAAAACAGAATACCTACTTTTGAGCTAGCTCTTATTTCCTTGCACAAGTCAAATCCATTTCCATCAGGAAGATTTACATCTAATATCATTAAATCTATTTTTTCTTTCTCAAATTTCTCTTTAGCTTCTTTTAGACTATATGTTGGTACAACTCGAAATCCATCACTTTGTAAGTTAAAACATATACCATTATTAAGCATAATATCATCTTCTACAACCATTATAGTTTCCATTTTATTTCCTCCATATTTTTTATACACATTAAATCATTGAGTTTCCTATTTTATTATACTAATTTTATTTTCTAAAAAACTATTATTCTCTTAAGTTTTCATTAATTCAAAATAAAAAGAGTGTATATTTAGTAATTTTAACTAATATACACTCTTCATTTTTTATAAGTTTATAAATATTCTATTTTAGTTTACCATAGTCTTCATCAGATACAGGCTCCAACCATTCATTGAAGGCTCCCTCTGCTGGTACTTCTACAGCTAGATGCTGAAACCAACTATCTGGTGCAGCTCCATGCCAGTGTTTTACATCTGGTGGTATATTAACTACATCACCTGCATGCAATTCCTGAGCTGGTTTTCCAAACTCTTGATAATATCCTCTACCTCCAGTTACAAGTAAAATCTGTCCACCCTTATGATGTATGTGCCATGAATTGATTGTAGAAGGAGCAAAAGTCACATTACCAATTCCCACACCCTTAGTAGTAAGCATATTTAAATAACATTCTCCTGTAAAATACTGTGCAAATGCTTTGTTTTCTTCCCCAATAGGGAAAACTGCTCCTGTACCTAAGTCTCTTTCTCTATCCATATTTAATACCTCCTATGCCTTGCTTAACTATTCTTACATTTTTAGTATACGACTTAAAGTTAACTCAAGGTCAATAGCTTTTCAGTATTATCATAATTTAATTTTTGGATTAACTTTATTCTTTTAAGTCATCATAACTTGTTATAGATTTTTTTACATTCAGTAATTGGTCTACAAATTGATTCGCAGGAGCATTTAAAATATTTTCAGGAGTATCATATTGTTGAATGACTCCATGATTCAATACTAAAGTTTTTGTACCCAAAATCAAGGCCTCATAAATATCATGTGTAATAAAGATAATCGTAATTCCTGTTTTTTTATGAATTTCTTTTATCTCTTTTTGTAACTGTTTTCGTGTAATTTCATCAACAGCTCCAAAAGGTTCATCCATCAATAAGATTTCTGGTGAAGAAGCTAAAGCACGTGCAATCCCTACACGCTGTTGCTGACCACCTGATAATTCAGATGGGTATCTTGTTTTCATATCATTTGGTAATCCCACGATTTGCATCCATTTGTCTACAGCATTTTTTATCTCTAACTTATTTTTTCGATTAAGGAGATTTGGCACATATGAAATATTTTCTTCAACAGTCATATGAGGAAAAAGAACACTTCCCTGCACACAATAGCCTATTTTTCTTCTTAATTTAATTAAGTCCTCATTTTTAATGTCTGTTTTATTAATTAAAATATCTCCTCCATCTGGCAAAATAAGACCATTAATCATTTTTAGAAGTGTTGTTTTTCCACTTCCAGATGACCCAATAACAGTTAAAAATTCTCCTTTTTCTATATCTAAATTTAGATTATTTATGATTGTTTTATCATTATATTGTTTTTCAATATTTTTAAATTGTATAATAGGTGTCATTATATTTCCTCCAATTATAAAAGTCCCTTTTTGTTCAAAAACTCACGTGCAACTTCTCTAGGCTCTAAATTATTATTTTCTACATCGTAATTCAATTTAGCCATCTCTTTATCAGTTAAAATATTTTTAACCATCTGAAATACTTTTGAAAGTTCTGGATGTTCCTCTAACACCTCTGAACGAATAACATTTCCACATTGATAAGATGGATAAAAGCTTTTATCATCATTTAAAACTACAACATCTGAAACACTATACTGACCATCAGTTGTAAATATAGGCATTACATCAATTTTTCCCTCATTGATTGCCTGATATTTAAGTCCAATATCTAAATCAACTGTGTTTTTAAAGTGTAAGTCATAGGTATTACATAGTGGAGTATAGCCATCTTCTCTTTCATAAAAATCATACTCTGCACCAAATGTCAATTTAGAAGATATATCTCTCAAATCTGAGATATTCTTTAATTTATATTTATCTGCAATTTCTTTTCTGACTGCCAACGCATAACTATTAGAAAAACCATACATCCCAGTCCACTGCATTTTAAGTTTAGTTTTATATTCAGATTGTAATTTCTCAAACATATTTTCAGTGTATAATTCATTTTTATTCAGTACCATATTCCATCCTGTCCCTGTATACTCTGGATAAATATCAAATTCTCCATTCTCCATAGCTGGCTGAATATTGGATGTTCCTCCGCCTACACCTTGTGTAATTTCTACTTTTAAATCTGTATTTTTTTCAATTAAAATATCCAACATTTCACCAAGAATATATTGTTCAGTCATTGGTTTTGTAGCAATATGAATAGTTTGAGTCTTTGCAGAGTTAAAAAAATAAGATGTAAAGATAGTTGTTATGAGGATAAGACTTCCTAGAATGGCAAATACTTTTTTCCTATTTTTCTTTTTTCTTTTTCTTTGTAAAAATCTTTCTACTAATCCTAGAATAAAATCAAATAACAAAGCCAATAGAGCAATAAGAATGCTTCCAGTGACTGTCATTACTGTGTTGTTTGTTGTGATTCCTCTATATATAGCTACCCCCAGACCACCAGCACCTATAAATGAAGCGATACCAGTCAATGCAATTGTCATAATAACCATGTTTCTAATCCCAGACATAATAACAGGTAAGGCTAGTGGAAGTTTTATTTTATATAGTATCTGAAAGTCTGTACTTCCCATACCTTTCGCTGCTTTAAGTATATTTTTATCTACGTTAGTAATTCCAGTATATGTATTTCTAACCATAGGTAATAATGCATATATAGTAAGAGCAATAACAGCTGTAGTATTTCCAATTCCAGATAATGGTATCAAAAAACCTAACATAGAAATAGATGGTATAGTGTATAGAAAATTGATAGTCCCCAAGATGGGCTTAGAAGACTTGTGAAATTCACTTACAATGATACCAATTATACCACCTAAAACAATTGCAATTATTATAGAAATAATAGAAATTGTCAAATGTTCGATGGATAGTTTTATAAAAAAATCACTTCTTTCAGATAATAGCGTTAGCATATCGTTTAGCATTACTTACACTCCTTTTATGAGTTTTACTTAATAAGATTCAAATTATAAAATTATAGTTTAGTTATAGACTGCATCTTACTACACTAAGTAAATTATTCCATAAATTACATGTTAAGGTCATAATATAAAACTTTCAAGTAGACACTAAAAAGTAACTAATAGAAAATCCTACCTTGTCAATCTTCATGAAAATAATAAAAAATGTCAGAACCGTTAAAAACTTGCTATTTAAACGGATTTCTGACACTATATTTAATTAAATTTGAATATTTATCATATTATTTATTATTGTTAAACTTAACTATCATATTATATACCCATTATATTTACTCATATATCATCTATATTTATTGTATTTTATTTATTATACTATATATTTTGCTGTTAGCGATATTTTATTGTTAGACAATTGTTTTGGAGTTCCTTCAAAGATTACTTTCCCACCTTTTGTCCCTCCCTCAGGACCCATATCAATAATCCAATCTGCTCTTTTAATTATATCTATATTATGTTCAATTATGATAACTGTATTTCCATTATCTACAATCTCTTCAATTATACTTATAAAATTTTCAATGTCAGCCATATGAAGACCTGTTGTCGGTTCATCTAATATATACACTGAACTTTCCTTATTTAATTCATTAGCAAGCTTTAATCTTTGACACTCTCCTCCAGATAATGTATCCAGAGTTTGCCCTAAAGTAAGGTATCCGATTCCCATTTTTTCAATGCACTGTAATTTCTTTTTAATCTGTTTTAGACTAAAAAATTCAATCGCATCTGAAACTGACATTTCAAGAATTTCTATTATATTTTGCCCTTGAAATCTATATTCTAAAACTTCTTTTTTAAATTTTTTTCCTTCACAAATATTGCAAGTACTTTTTATACTTTCCATAAATGCAAGATTTGTTTGTACTGTTCCAGAGCCTTTACAATTATCACAAGCTCCTTCTGAGTTTGAGCTAAACAAAGACGCTTTAACACCATTTACTTTTGCAAAACTGTTTCTTATATCGTTCATAATTCCACTATATGTTGCTAAGCTTGACCTAGAATTAGCTGATACAGGGCTTTGGTCTATTAATACAGCATCTGTATTTTGCTTTAAAAATTCATGTTTAATTAATGTACTCTTACCAGCCCCTGCTACTCCTGTCACTAAAGTTAATACACCTTTAGGTATCTTTATAGATATATTTTTTAAATTGTTTTGATTACAATCTTTAACCTCTAAATATCCTCTATGTTCTCTTACATTTTCCTTAATAGAAAGAGCTTTATTTAAGGCATTTCCTGTCAATGTCCCACTTGAAAGCAACTTTTCATAACTTCCTTCATATACAACTTTACCCCCATACCTACCAGCTTTTGGACCTACATCTACAATGTGGTCTGCAATTTTAATAACATCTGGGTCATGCTCAACAACTATAATTGTATTTCCTTTATCACGTAATTTTCTTAGAAGATTATTTAATTTATAAACATCTCTTGGATGAAGACCTATACTTGGCTCATCAAAAATATACATCAAATCTACAAGGTTACTATTTAAATATTTTACCATCTTTACACGCTGAGATTCTCCACCTGATAGTGATGATGTTTCCCTATCTAAAGTTAAGTACCCTAGACCTATATCTATGATGTTATTTAGTTTTTCTAGTATTCCTTTAAGTAGAGGTTGTGCTTCTGGCTCATTTATATCTTTAATAACCTTAACTAATTCATCAAGTTGCATACTTGTCAAGTCTGCAATATTGTAGCCATTAATTAAAGATTTATATACGCTTTCATGAAGTCTTCTTCCATTGCAAACAGGACACTTGTCTTCTATAAGGAGTTTACTCAATTTTTTCTTAGTAGTCTCAGAAATTTCTCCTTCTTTACTTAGATATAGACGATTAAACTTAACCATTAAGCCTTCATATGTCATATTTATTTTTCCAGTTTCTTCTACTGTAATCTTTTCTGGCTCACCATATAAAAATTTTTTCAGCTCTTTCTCTGAATAATCACATATTTTCTTATCAATATTAAAGTATCCTGATTCGGCAAATATATTCCAGTGCCAAGAACCCACTCCGAAACCTGAAAGCAAAATAGCACCCTCATTTAGCGATTTATTCATATCAAGAATATGCTTCATGTTAGGTATTAGTTTTTTCCCAAGCCCATGACAATCTGGACACATACCATTGACATCATTAAAGGAAAACATGTTAGCATTACCTATATGCTTGCTTCCAAATCTAGAATATAAAGCCCTTAAAAAGGAATTTACATCTGTGATAGTACCTAAGGTTGACCTTGAATTACCTCCAAGTCTACTTTGGTCTATAATAATCGGTGTTGATAAATTTTCTATACAATCAGCTTTAACTTCTCCATACTTAGGTAAAAAACTTCTTACAAAAGTACTAAATCTCTCATTTAATTGACGTTGTGATTCTTTTGCAATTGTTTCAAAAACAATAGATGATTTTCCAGAACCAGATACACCTGTAAATATAGTTATTTTTCTTTTTGGTATTTTTAATGAAATATTATCTAGATTATTTTCCTTACATCCTTTTAAAACTATAAATTCATTACCCATACGTTACCCTCCTAAATTGTTTTTATAGCAAATTATAGCACGTGACCTATCCCTTGGTTGTATACTGTAGGGTTTAAAATTTCATATAAAAAGTCTATATAAACTTATTAAGAGCATAAAAAAAGTACCTCAAAATGATTTTTAAAATCATAACTGAGATACTAAACCTTGTCTAATCATAATATATTCTTATTATCCTCAAATACTTTTTTATCATTAGTAAATAATATTTTTAAGATACCTTTATGTAAATTACTTTAATCTTCACTTAACACAGACGTAAGTTCAGGGTCATTTAAAAGGTTTTCAAAATAGCTATGTGCTGAGATATACCCTATACCATACATTTTTCGTTTTGAATTTACAACCTTATATTCATAACACGCACTTTTGACCTTACTATAATCATTAAAATTAGTTGCTTTATAAATAGCTCTTTCATTTCTTGGTATGTACTTTACATATTTTGGTTTTATAAAATACAAGTCATCTTTTATCTTACGTTCACGTTTAAGCTTCTTTAAAACTGCACCATTTTTTCTATGCATTATATGGTCATCGTACTTATAATGATGAGCTATATGAGTGACATCACCCTTAAATTTATGTTCAAAATCTAATATTGTCTTTTCCATTAACTTATAATGTGTCCCCTCTTTTTTATCTATATCAGCAAGTATAATTATATTTTGTTGTTTTACTCCAAGCTCTTTTAGTGCTGACTTAAATTCATTGTTCCTAAGCTCTTCCTTTTGCTTCCTAGTTAAATTTCTAAATTTAGTATTAGCTCTAAAAACGTTCACTCCAGAGCCATCTGATACCAACACAACATATACATTATCAGTTCCACATTGTTTTATTGCATTAACAATAGCACTTCCTCCCCATAAGACTTCATCATCTTGATGCTGTGGGTAAAATACAGCATTAGATTTAAATTTTCTGCTATTGCTCTGTGGAATAGGTGTCTCAAGTTTACCATTAAGGTTAATAGCCATTATAAATATCATAAACAGTATTAATATACTTATGACTATGTGCTTTTTTTTGTTTTCCATTCTTAAAATTTTCTCCTTTTTATCAATTCAAATATCTTGTAAATTTTTGTTGTAAATAGGTTAAAATACACAAATTATTTTACAATAATTTGTAGCTTTATACAATCTTTGACACAAGGCACAATAAACTAAAAAAGCTCTCCAATCGCAATATTACAAATACTGCAATTAGAAAGCCCTTTAATTCTTAAAATTTATTAAGTTTATCTTTCTCAACATATCTTAGATTTCTTTCTTAACATCTTTAACATATAATTCTTATTTTTAATGAATTATATTTAAATTTCTATATTAATACTGATATTTTAATATTTCACTATTAATGCTACTATTTTAATATTCCACATTCATTTTATTCTACATTTCCTTTAAAATTTCAATCAACTCTTCTTCACTATACATATATTTCTCGTTACAGAACTGACATCCAACTTCTGCCTGTTTATCTTCTTCTATTATTTGAGCCAAAGATTTTTTCCCTATTGCCACTAAAGCAGTTTTCACTCTTTCCTTTGAGCACTCACACTCAAATCCAACTTCACAAGTATCAAGTACTTTAGGCTCTAAACCATCTAAAACTCTATTTAATATATCTTCTGGTAAGTTTCCTTCCTTTAACATATTAGTTATTGAAGGTAATTTAGCTACATTTTCTTCTAATTTTGCGATAGTTTCTTCTTCTGCATCTGGCATTAATTGAACTATAAAGCCTCCAGCAAACTCAACTTCATCCTCTTTTGTAAGAACACCTAAAGCTACCACTGATGGAGTTTGTTCTGACACTGCAAAGTAATAAGTAAAGTCTTCTGCAATTTCTCCACTTACTAATGGATAAGTTCCATTATATGGCTCTCTAAGACCTAAGTCTTTAATAACTTTTACAACACCTTCTGTCCCCACTGCTGCTGCAACATTCAACTTTCCATTTGGATAATCTTCAACTTCTACATGAGGATTTCCTACATAGCCTTTTACTATCCCCTTAGAATTTGCTGTTGCGATGATAGTTCCAATTGGTCCACCACCTTTTATTATTACAGTCAATTTATCACTGTCATTTTTCATCATCAATCCCATTATAGATGTTGCTGTTAATGTTCTACCAAGTGCTGCTGTTGCTACTTTTGTAGTTTCATGTAATCTTCTAGCTTCTTCTACTGTATTTCTAGTAGTTGCAACAAATGCTCTAACTTGACCATTTCCTGATGTCGCTCTTAGTACATAATCTTTCATCTGTATTCCTCCACATTTTGTTAATCATACTATTTTTCTATACTATTATTTTTTTCTATATTACTACTTTAAATTACTTTAATTTTTAATACAGAAAACTTTACCTTTTTTATTTTTACCAATAATATTTTATATTAATAACACTTCTTTTTGTACACAACAATAAAAGCCTTATTTTTTACATACAAAGAATATCCTTTGACTTTCTTCATTAGGTTTTTCAAATGTAAAATCTCCATAAGATTTTATATCCCTAAATCCAGATTTTTTAAGCATATCAATTATTTCATCCTCAGTATATGCCCTTTGTTGATGTACTTCTTCAAATCTTTCAAACTTTCCATCTTCATCTTTAATAAAAAATGTCAGTTCCATTTCAATCAAATTTTCTTCATCATCAAAGTAATTTTGCCACATATAAGCTATATCTTCTCGGTTTTCTCCATACATATTATTTCCTAATATATTGGCTAATTTATAAAATGAACTTATATCAAATATAAAGATTCCATCTTTCTTTAATAATTCATATGTTTTTGAAAATACATTTTCTAAATCATCATCATAAGTTATATAATTAAATCCATCACAAGCACAAAGTACACAATCCAAATCGGATATATCAAAGTCCAGCTCTGATATATCTTGTTGAAGTAAAACTAACTCTACGCCTTCTTTTTCTGCCTTTTCTCTTGCTACACTAAGCATTTCATCAGATATATCAATTCCAGCTATATCATAGCTCTTTTTAGTTAATGGAATTGTGAGATTACCTGTACCACATGCTAATTCCAATATATTTTTTACTTTTACACCTTCATTAGCTATTATATCTTCTATATATTTAACCCATCCATCATAATCAACTTCATTCATAAGTTCATCATATACAAACGCAAAATCACTATATTGACTCATCCTTTTTATTCTGCCCCTCCACAATCTTTCTCAGCCTCTTTTTGCGTGATGTAAGCATACCTCCAATTCTTCCAGCTTCTTTAGCTGTAAGTCCTGCCCACCCACGTTCTCCAACTTTGTCCATAAGACCTAGTTCAGAGGCTATCTCATATTTCATTATATCATCATTTGTCAATATTTTAGTATTCTTGCCATTAGTTATCTTCTTTTCTCTTTTCATATTTTCTTTCAAAAAAATCACCCCTTCTTATTTGTATTTTTGTCAATTAAAAGAAATTTATACAAATAAGTAAGGGGTATTTATCAATTCATATGTTTTTAAATGTAAGTATTTTAAATTTATGACTTTTTAAAATTATTCTTTCTAAGTATGTGTTATTTATAATTTTAATATATGTTATTTACAGTCTTACCAAAAAAATTGACCTTTTTATATAAGCTATCTACAACTTATTCATTACAAAACTGAATATATTTTAATCTATTGCTTTTTTATATTTTAATAGTTTTGCATAGACATTTAGTGCATTCACACATATTTTTTCATCAAAGTTAAAGTTTATATTATGAAGTCCATTTACAAATCCTTTTTTTTCATTTCTTGAACCCAACATAAAGAACAGTCCTGGAACTTCTTTTTGATAATAAGAGAAATCTTCTGATATCATAAGTGGGTCTAATTCTATGGCCGTATCCTTTCCAACAGCTTCTACAAACTCTTTATACAAGTCCTTATCATTTTTAACAGCTATATAATCATCCATAATATTTATATTTACCTTACAGTTATAAGACAATTCAAAGCCTCTAGCAAGTTCTTTAACTCTAAGTTTCATTCTCTCATACACTTCTGGATTAAAACATCTAATAGTGCCTTCCATCTTTATATTTTCAGCTATTATATTTCTTCTAGCCCCTCCTTCAATTCTACCTATAGTCAACACTGCATTGTCTATTGGACTTATATTTCTTGATACTATAGTTTGAAGTGAACTTATAAAGTTTGAAGCTATCACTATACCATCAATTCCATTTTGTGGCATAGCTCCATGTCCACTTTTAGATACTATTTCTATATCAATATCTCCTATTTGAGCCATGAAGTATCCTTCTCTTGTACCTACATAACCTTCTGGTAATTCTGGGTATATATGAAGCCCATATATCTCATCCACATTGTATTTTCTAAGCACACCTGCATCTATCAATGCTTTTGCTCCACCTGGCCCTTCTTCTGCTGGTTGGAATATAAATACAACATTATCATTTAAATCTTCTTTATTATCATTTAAATACTCAATTAATCCAAGCAATATAGTAGCATGTCCATCATGGCCACATAAGTGTTTTACACCTTCTTCACTACGAAGACCATCTATATCAGCTCTAAAAGCTATATCTTTTCTTGGCCTTTTGCCTTCTATCACACCTACTATTCCTGTTTCTAAATAAACTTCATATTCAACTCCTATTTTATCAAGATAATCCCTTATATATTTTGAAGTCTTATACTCTTTTCTTCCAATTTCTGCAATAGGATTTAATGCATTCCTATGCTTGTAAAGTTGTTCTTGTAAATACGATGCCTCTCTCATGTAATCTCCTCCAAATTATAATTTATTATAAAAATATTTCTATATCTCTTATAATTAAAATATTATATAATATACTTTCATATTTAAAAATAAAAAACTAAATTGAATATAAAAATATTTTGCATTATTAAATAATTCACCATTAATAATAATTCCCCTGTTTCATAAATCAAAACAGGGGAATTATTATTGAAAAATTTTTAATTTTAGCAAGAGAAGAAGTGTTTAGCAAGTCCACCTTTTGCAGTTTCTTTGTATTTATCCATCATATCGATACCAGTTTCTTTCATTGTTTCAACGACTTGGTCCAAGGAGACAGAATGTGAGCCATCAGTTAATAATGCATACTTAGCTGCATCATAAGCTCTTTGAGCTGCCATTGCATTTCTTTCTATACATGGAATTTGAACATATCCATATACAGGGTCACAAGTCATTCCTAGATGATGTTCAAGTGCTATCTCTGCTGCATATTCAATATGGTCTATAGTACCTCCCTTTAAATACGCTACTGCCGCTGCTGCCATCGAACAAGCTGCTCCAACTTCACCTTGACATCCTACTTCTGCACCAGATATTGATGCATTAGTTTTTATTATATTTCCAATTATTCCAGCTACAAGTAATGCTTCAATTATTTTTTCATCATCGTATTTATAAAAATCTTGCATTGCAAAGAATATTCCTGGTATTACCCCAGCAGAACCACAAGTCGGTG
The DNA here is from genome assembly GCF_020658275.1 of Clostridioides sp. ES-S-0190-01. Taxonomy (NCBI): domain Bacteria; kingdom Bacillati; phylum Bacillota; class Clostridia; order Peptostreptococcales; family Peptostreptococcaceae; genus Clostridioides; species Clostridioides sp. ES-S-0190-01. The sequence continues at coordinate 45,175 of NZ_JACVWA010000046.1, forward strand.
CTGTAACTATTATATTACCAGAAGCATTTTGCTCTGAAGCTGCTAGTGCATATGCATATACAAGTGTTGAAAAACTTTTATCTTCTTGATACGCTTTATAAAAATTATTTGCTCTTCTTTTTAATAATAATTTACCTGGTATTACTTCATCTGTGCTTAGTCCATCATCAATAGATTTTCTCATAGCATCTTTTATAGTTTTTATATAGTCTTTTATATCAGATGGTTCACATTCTAACACAAAATCAACTAAAGTTTTATTATTTTCTTTACACCATTTCACTATTTCATCCATAGTGTCTAAGTGATATATACTATTGCTTTTACTGTTTCTTTGACCTTCTTCTGCTATAGTTCCTCCACCAACAGAATATACAGTCCATTCAGCTGTCACATTTCCATCTTTATCTAAAGCTTCAAACTTCATTCCATTTGGATGAAAATCTTTTATTATATCTTCCTCCCAAACGATTTCAACTTTCTTTGGAGCTATAGTTTTTTCAATTATATAATCTGTTAAGTGACCTTTTCCTGTAGCAGCTAAACTACCATATAATATTGCTCTAAAACTTTCTGCATCTGGATTTTCATTTTTAAATCTTTCCGCTGCTCTTTGTGGCCCCATAGTATGAGAACTTGAAGGTCCACTTCCTATTTTAAAAAGTTCCTTTAAAGTATCCATATTATTCCTCCTAAATTTTCTATGTTAATGCTTATTATTTATTTTTACGCACATATTTATTATAACCTAAATATATTAATTATTAGTTATTAAATTCGCATAAAATTTATTTTTTATTTCCATTTTGGTATATTTTATTAAATTAATATGCATATTTTGAGAATAAAACATTTATTTTAAATTTTTTTAATATTAATATAATATAAATATCTTACTTTATACAGTTAAGATATTAACTATACCTATTAAAATTAATTAATTTGTACTATAATTATTATTGTACTTAAAAAATTAAATTTAAATAAAAAAGGAGATTTGATTATATGTTATTTAAAGGTTCTGCTGTTGCTTTAGTTACCCCATTTATGGAGGATAACAATGTCAACTTTGAAAAATTAGGTGAATTAATCGAATACCATATTGAAAATGACACAGATGCACTAGTTGTTTGTGGAACAACAGGTGAAGCTACTACTATGAGTGAATCTGAGATTTTTGCTGTAATAAAATATACAGTTGAAAAAGTCAACAAGAGAATACCAGTTATAGCAGGTACTGGTTCAAACAATACTATGTTGTCTGTTCATATGAGCCAAGAAGCTGAAAAATTGGGAGTGGATGGTCTTTTAATCATAACTCCTTACTATAATAAGACTAATGAAAAAGGTCTTAAACTTCACTTTGAAACAATAGCAAAAAGCGTTAAATTACCAATTATTTTATATAATGTACCAGGAAGAACTAAGGTAAATATAAAGCCATCTGTTGTGGCTGAGCTTGCTAAAATAGATAATATAGTTGCTGTGAAGGAAGCTAGTGGAGATTTAGCTCAGGTTGCAGAAATAGCTAAATTAGTGCCTAAAGACTTCGCTATATACTCCGGTAATGATGATACTATACTACCTCTATTATCATTAGGTGGAAGTGGTGTTATCTCTGTACTTGCTAATATATGCCCTAAAGAAACTCATGACTTAGTAACTAAATTCTTTGAAGGTGACATTGAAGGCTCTAAAAAATTACAACTTGATATGGATACTTTAATTGACGCCTTATTTATAGAAGTAAATCCAGTTCCAGTTAAAACTGCTATGAATATTTTAGGTTTTAATGTTGGAGATTTAAGACTTCCTTTAGCTGAAATGGAAGAAGCTAATCTTAATGTCTTAAAACAAGAATTGACAAATTTTGGATTTAAATTTTAGCAATATTTCTATAAATAAGTTGATTTTTTCTAAAATATGTATTATTATTAGAATAATCAAATTTTAATATCCTATTAACCTAGGGTAGAGGTAGCTGTAAATAAGAGTATCCAATAGGAGCTGGCAAGCGTTAATGATTGGAAAAAGGATTTATAGCCGAAGAAAATATTTCTTGCAATAATATTTTCTGGGATTACACATAAGATGTGTAATACTGTCACTTATTTGTATAGGTGATGAGCTACAGGGTTTACTTTGAGTGATAAACTAGACGTACAAAGTATACCTTTGTACGTTTTTTGTATATAATTAAAGTTGTTAATATAATATTAAAGTTTTTAGACATATAAAAATATTAACATGTCTTACTTGTATAGCTAAAATCAAATAATGTTTTAATAATTAAAAATTGGGGTGAATTTAATATGAAAAAAGTAAATGTGGCAATAGTTGGTGCTACTGGAATGGTAGGTAGAACATTTTTAAAAGTATTAGAAGAAAGAAATTTTCCAATAGAAAATCTATTTTTATTCTCTTCTTCTAAATCTGCTGGTTCTAAAGTAATGTTTTGTGGTAAAGAATATATAGTAGAAGAATTAAAAGAAACTTCATTTACTGATAGAGGAATACAAATAGCGTTATTCTCTGCTGGAGGAAGCATTAGTGAAAAATATGCTCCAATAGCTGCATCAAATGGAATCTTGGTAGTAGATAACTCTAGTCAATGGAGAATGAATCCAGATGTTCCTTTGGTTGTTCCTGAGGTAAATCCAGAAGCTATAAAAAAACATAAAGGTATAATAGCTAATCCAAACTGCTCTACTATACAAGCTATGGTTCCTCTTAAACCTCTTGATGACAAATACAAAATTAAGAGAGTTGTTTACTCTACTTACCAAGCTGTATCTGGTTCTGGTGTTAAAGGGGTTGAAGATTTAGAAAAAGGAATGACTGGTAATCCTACTGGATTCTATCCACATCAAATTTCTTATAACTGTCTTCCTCATATAGATTCATTTACTGAAAATGGATATACTAAGGAAGAAATGAAAATGGTAAACGAAACTATGAAAATACTTGATAACTACGACTTAAAAATAACTGCAACTACTGTAAGAGTTCCAGTAAAAAATGGTCATAGTGAATCTATAAACATTGAGTTTAATAATCCATTTGAATTAGAAGACTTGGTAAAAACACTTGAAGAAGCTCCAGGAGTTGTAGTAGTTGATAATCCTGCTAAAAATGAATATCCAACTGCTGTAGAATTTGATGATAGAGATGAAGTGTTTGTTGGAAGAATTAGAAGAGACTTTAGTGTTGATAATGGTGTAAACCTTTGGGTTGTTGCTGACAATATAAGAAAAGGTGCTGCAACTAATGCAATCCAAATAGCTGAAATGGCTATATCATATGATTTAGTATAGTATACAAATTTGTATAAATATATGATTTTGTAAAATATTAATAATAAGTAAAGATAAGCATTAGAAGTAACTGTAATATAAAACACAAAACTAAAAAAGAGGGGATTGATTTTTTATGATATTTAAAGGTTCTGCTGTTGCTCTAGTTACTCCATTTACAAAGGATAGCAAAGTTGATTTTGACAAATTAGGTGAATTAGTTGAATACCAAATCGCTAACGGTACTGATGCTATAGTAGCTTGTGGTACTACTGGTGAAGCTAATACTATGACTGATGAAGAACAACTTGCTACTATTAAGTATGTTGTTGAAAAAGTTAATAAAAGAGTTCCTGTTATCGCAGGAAGTGGTTCTAATGATACTATGCACTCAGTTAATTTAAGTCAAGAAGCTGAAAAATTAGGAGTAGATGCTCTATTAATAATAACTCCTTATTACAATAAAGCCAATAAAGCTGGACTTAAACGTCATTTTGAAACAATCGCTAACAGTGTTAAACTTCCAATTATACTTTACAATGTACCTGGAAGAACTTGTGTTAATATAAGCCCTAGTCTCATAGTTGAACTTGCTAAGATAGATAATATAGTTGCTGTAAAGGAAGCTAGTGGGGACTTAGGACAAGTTGCAGAAATAGCTAGCTTAGTTCCAGACGACTTTGCTATCTACTCTGGTAATGATGATACTATACTTCCTTTATTGTCTTTAGGAGGTCAAGGAGTTATATCAGTACTTGCTAATGTTTGCCCTCAAGAAACACACGATTTAGTGGCTAAATTCTTTGAAGGCGATATAGAAGGTTCTAGAAAATTACAACTTGGTATGGATGCTTTAATCGCTGCTTTATTTATAGAAGTAAATCCTATACCAGTTAAGACTGCAATGAATTTATTAGGATTCAATGTTGGAGATTTAAGACTTCCTCTAGCAGAAATGGACCCAGCAAACTTAGAGGTATTAAAGAAAGAATTAGTTAACTTTGGACTAAAAGTTAATGCATAGTACAAATTAATGCATGATAAAAGACTAAGTTTGGTCAAAAGTTAGCCCTTAATCATAGGAGGAAATTATGTTAAAAGTTATAGCAACTGGTTATGATGGAAAAATGGGCAAGATTTTAGCCGATACTATAAGAGATGATAGTGAACTAGAATTAGTTTGTGTTGCAGCTAGAGGTATGGATAGCTGTGAAGGCAATCTTAAAATTTATGAAGATATGAATACTATAGTTGAAGAAGCTGATGTAGTTATAGATTTTTCTCATCACTCTAATTTAGATAATATTTTATCTTATGTTTTAAAAACTAAAACTCCTTTAGTAATTGCTACTACTGGATATAATGATGAAGAAATTAATAGAATACATGAAGCGGCTAAAGTTATTCCTGTATTCCAATCATATAATATGTCTCTTGGTGTAAATGTATTAGTGAAATTGGTTAAAGATGCAGCTAAATTATTAGAAGGATTCGATATAGAAATAATAGAAAAACATCACAACAGAAAAGTAGATGCCCCAAGTGGTACAGCTGTTATGATTGCTAACGCTATAAAAGAGGTTTTACCAAACGTTGAAAATAATTATGGTAGATATGGGCGTAGTGCAAAAAGACAACCAAATGAGGTTGGTATCCACGCTATAAGAGGTGGAAATATCGTTGGTGAACATGATGCTCTATTTGCTGGAGATAATGAAGTCCTTACAATAAGTCATCAAGCTCAATCTCGTGGTATTTTTGCAAGTGGTTCTATAGCTGCTGCTAAATACTTGGTTAAACAAAAACCAGGATTTTATAACATGGATAGCATGTTAGGATAGTAAAAATCTATATCACAAGTAAAAAATATAAACAAGTAAAAATATATGATATAACAAATAAATTTACTCAATATTATGCTAAAATAATAATGCTATTAAAAAATAAATAGTAGTAAGTATATACTAAAGTTGATAAATTAGTATATCTGAGTATATAATAAAAGAAATATAATGAAATACAAGGAGAATTAACAAATGGTAAATTTAAACGATGCTTATGAAATAGCAAGATATATAAAAGAAGTTAAAAAGAAAACACCTGTTAAAGTATATGTAAATACTAACTCTTTACATTTCCAATCAACTGATAAATTTAAAGTATTTGGAAACAATGGTTCTTATGTATTTGTAGGTGACTATGAAGATATAATGGAAGTATTAGATAAACATGGTAACGATATAATAGATACTCATGTGGAATATGATAGAAGAAATTCTGCTATTCCTCTAAAAAATACTTTAAGTGAACATGCAAGAATCGAACCAGGTGCAATAATAAGAGATATGGTTACTATAGAAAAAAATGCTGTTGTAATGATGGGAGCTGTTATAAATATAGGAGCTGTTATCGGTGAAGGTTCTATGGTAGATATGAATGCTGTTATTGGTGCTAGAGGTACTCTTGGTAAAAATGTTCATTTAGGCGCTGGTGCTGTTGTTGCTGGTGTTTTAGAGCCACCTTCTGCTACTCCTGTTATAGTTGAAGATGATGTTTTAATAGGAGCTAATGCAGTTGTTCTTGAAGGTGTTAGAATCGGTAAAGGTGCTGTTGTTGCAGCTGGTGCTGTTGTAACTACTGATGTAGAAGCTGGTGCTGTTGTTGCTGGTTCTCCTGCTAAAGTTATAAAAATGAAAGACGAAAAAACGGCTGACAAGACTAAACTTATGGAAGACCTTAGAAGCTTAGACTAATTATAAAATAATATTATTGATTAAAAGGTGTCTCTATATGAATTTAATTCATTAGAGACACCCTCTTTTTTATAGCTATTTAATTTATCTTTGTTACATCACCTTAATTTACTTGCATGCAATTTAAACATTTTTAATTTATTGATTTTCTTACACTCTAATTAAAATATCCTTAATTTACTGATTTTCTTATATACAAGCTAAGCACTCTTGATTTTATTACATACTAATTAAATACTCTTAATTTAATGATATTACTTTTATACTAATAAATTGAGCCACTATTTACTACTGGTTGTGCATCTTTATTACCACAAAGAACAACCAATAAATTGCTCACCATAGCTGCTTTATGTTCCTCATCTAAAGTCACAACATTATTCTCACTTAAATTAGTTAATGCCATCTCTACCATACTTACAGCCCCCTCAACAATCTTTTTACGTGCTGCTATTATAGCTTCTGCTTGTTGGCGTTGTAACATAGCCGCTGCAATCTCTGGTGCATAAGAAAGGTGAGTAATTCTTACTTCACATACTTCAATTCCTGCAATATCTACCCTAGATTGTAATTCTTTTTGTAATTTATCTGCTATCTCTTGACTACTACCACGAAGAGATTTTTCATCACCATCTTCAGACACATCATATGGATAAAGTCTTGAAACATTACGAATAGTTGAATCACATTGAATTGATAAAAAAGTATTATAATTATCAACATTAAATACAGCTTTAGTTGCATCTATAACTTTCCAAATTACAACAACACCTATTATAATAGGATTTCCTAATAAGTCATTAACTTTTTGCTTTTCATTATTAAGAGTCATTGTTTTTAAAGATACTTTCTTTCCTCTTGGATTAGAGGATATATCTACTTTTTCAGTAGATGAAGATTTTGATACATTAATTCCTGATGATGTTGGATTTACTGCTGAACAAAATGGATTTACCCAATAGTATCCTTCTTTTTTTATAGTTCCATAGTAGTTCCCAAATAAAACTAGAACTATAGCTTCTTTTGGATTAATCATTTTTAGTCCAAAGCACAGTATAAAATCTATCACTATAAATAAAATACTTAAAACTAACATAAACGAACCTATTCCAGTGAATCCATTGTCAAGTTTTATTATTCCAAAAACCATAACACCTATTGAAACTACTAAAAACAAGATAATCATTATCAAAGCTACTACTCCATTAAATGCTTTAGCATCCTTTTCTTGATAAGTTTTTTCTTCATTTAACATAGCCACCTCTCCCATCTTATTATATTAAGTTAAGATACTTCTAATTTAATAATATCACTTTTAATGCTCAAATTGTTGGGTTTAAAATTAATACTCTAAATTTATATATTTTTAAAGATGTATCTTTATTGATTTTAATATATTAATATTGATTTTTAAGTAAATTTTAAGATATACAAACTTATATTTAATATATGTTAAATATAAATAAAATTTTTTAATATCCAGCAAATTATAAGTTTATTATGACTAATATTATTTTATATAAATTATATTAGTGATAAAATAAACTTATAGAAATATAACAAATTTTTATTAATTTCATAGGAGGATTTTATGTTAAAAGTTATAATTAGCGGTTATAATGGAACGATGGGAAGAGTGTTAGCAGAATGTGTAAAAAAAGATAGTGAATTAGAGTTAGTTTGTGGTGTAGCTAGGTCTGCTGATGAAAATACTTATCATGGTGATACGAAACTTTTTAAGACAATGACTGATGTAACTGAAAAAGCTGATGTTATAATAGATTTCTCACATCATGAAACTTTAGACCCAATCTTATCATACGCACTAAAAAACAATACCCCTGTAGTATTAGCTACTACTGGATATGATGAGGATGAATTAAATAAAATAGAAAAAGCATCAAAAAATATTCCTATATTATTATCCTCAAATACATCTCTAGGTGTAAATATTTTAATAAAATTAGTTAAAGATGCATCAAAAATGTTAGAAGGCTTTGATATTGAAATCATAGAAAAGCATCATAACAGAAAGGAAGATGCTCCTAGTGGTACTGCTAATATGATAGCCAATGCAATTAAAGAGGTCTTACCTGAAAGTGAAAATAGATATGGAAGATATGGTAGAGATTGTAAAAGGAAATCAAATGAAATTGGAATACACTCTATAAGAGGTGGTAATATAATCAGTGACCATGATGTTATATTTGCAGGTGATAATGAAGTTCTTACATTAAGTCACCATTCTCAATCTGATGAAGTCTTTGCAGATGGTTCTATAGTTGCCGCTAAATTTTTAGTTGGTAGAAAGTCTGGGCTTTATAAAATGTCAGATATATTAGGATAATTTTTTTATACATAATAAATCTCAATCTATTTATAAATAGATTGAGATTTTTTAATATACTTTCTAAAAAATTATAACCTCTACATCATTTTCTTTCTTGTTAACAGCACTTTTCAGTTAATATTTTACCTACTGTTATACATTACTATATTTGCTATTTTATATTTTTTCCCCTATGGCAAATTATTGTATTCTATATACTGAGACAAATCCAGCCGCTGAAGTCCCTGATGTAGTTGAATTAAAAGTAAAGCTTAAAGTAACAGCTGCTGCTCTGGCATCGACTAAGAAATCTAACCCTACACTTACATCTGATGATGTAAGTGTATTTACTGCTTTTGCAATAAAGTTACTTTGAGCAGTTCCATTAAAGTTAGTAGTGATTGACATATATCCTGCAAGTGAAAGTGTCGCACGCACACCAAAAGATACATTGTATATACCTCCCACTGCAAGATTTATAGTACTACTTGTTGGTAAAGTTATATTAGTTCCATTTATAAATGATGAGTTAAATGTAACTAATGAGTTATTTGTTAAGGTTGTAGAAGACACTACAAACTGTGCATTATTTGACGCCAACACTCCTGTTGCTCCTGTTGCTCCTGTTGGACCTGTTGCTCCATCTGCTCCTGTTGCTCCTGTATTTCCTGTTGCCCCTGTTGCTCCATTTGCCCCTGTTGCCCCTGTTGGACCTATTGCCCCTGCTGCTCCTGTTGGACCTGTTGCTCCTATTGCCCCTGTTGGACCTACTGCTCCATTTTCTCCTGTTGCTCCTGTTGGACCTGTTGCTCCAGCTACTCCATCTGCTCCTGTTGGGCCTGTTGCTCCCACTGCTCCTGTTGCTCCTGTTTCTCCTGTTGCTCCTGTCGCTCCTGTTGGACCTACTGCTCCATCTGCTCCTGTTGCTCCTGTATTTCCTGTTGGACCTACCTCTCCATCTGCTCCTGTTGGACCTGTTGCTCCTACTGCTCCTGTTGGGCCTACTGCTCCATCTGCTCCTGTCGCTCCTGTATTTCCTGTTGGACCTACCTCTCCATCTGCTCCTGTTGGACCTGTTGCTCCTGTTGGACCTGCTGCTCCATCTGCTCCTGTTGGGCCTGTTGCCCCATCTACTCCTGTTGGACCTATTGCTCCATCTGGACCTGTTGCTCCTACTGCTCCTGTTGGACCTACCTCTCCATCTGCACCTGTTGGACCTGTTGCCCCTATTGCCCCTGTTGCTCCTGTTACTCCATCTGCTCCTGTTGCTCCTGTATTTCCTGTTGGGCCTGTTGCTCCTGTTGCTCCTTCTGGACCTGTTGCTCCTGTTACTCCATTTGCTCCTGTTGCTCCTGTGTTTCCTGTTGGGCCTGTTATTCCATTTGCTCCTGTTGCTCCTGTATTTCCTGTTGGGCCTGTTATTCCATTTGCTCCTGTTGCCCCTGTTGCTCCCTTAGGACCTGTCGGACCTGTTGGTCCCGTTGGCCCTACATCTTGATATAAACTTGGACCTAAATTGTCTTTGTAATCATCCATATAATAAATCCTCTCTATTTTAAAATTAGAGCAATATTATACAAGTATCTAACATTGCTCTATATAATTATATGAACAGACAATTTATTATGTGATAATACATCTATTTACTTATATCAACATCTATACTTTGATTTTTAAATTCTATTATATTATTAATTTCTTTACTCCAATCTTCTATTGTTGGCGTTATTTTTAGGTTTTTAACATCTTTCTTAATTTCATACTCTAAAGAAGATTCAATATAATTACCCTTAGAGTAACTTAAGTCATAACCTCCTGCTCCACTAAGTAATTCTAAATCTTTTCCTCTTCCATCTTTAAGTGCAAACTCAAGTATCTTTGGTGTATCATCACCTTTATTGAAATTATATTTGTTAGTTTTAAATCCATAAATCACTCTGATTTTCGTAGGAGAGACTCTTACTTCTTTTAAGACTAAATCCACATCAATATTTTTATTTTTTAATTTTACATTTTTATCTACATTATAAACTCTTGTATCTTTGACTATATTTGAACCATTTATACTTGTATTAAATGTCCAATTCCCGCTAAGATAGCCATTTAGGTGTTCACCCTCTACTCCTCCCATATTTCCTATCTCTATCTCTTTTGATGTTTTTATATCTTTATTTAATTCATACTCAACTTTATTTATACTTATATTTATATCATAGTCTTTATTTAAATCCACATTTTTTAGTAAATCAAAATTTTCAATATCGCCTTTTCCATCTCCATCTTTATCCAGATTATCAAGCTTACAAGTCATAACCATATTAGTAGTACCATCTTTATTTTTTTCTGATGTGGAAGGACCTGTTATTGAAACAAAATTCATATCTCCAACCTTTATTTTGATATCATCAATTCCTAAAAATCCTTCTTGTTTCTTTAATCCCAAAGCATCTTTATCAAGTTTGCTATCATCAACACTTATATTTAAAAATAATTCTCCATCGCCAAGCATAATCTCATTTAACTTTATATCTATTCCTTTATCTGTAGCAATATTATCTACAATATTTTTATAAGGTTTAAGTTCTTCAGTATCCTTATTAAAGAAATATTCTATCTGCTTTCCAAGATGTTGCATATATGCTAATGTAGTTTCATTAGTAAATGCAGTTGAACCTAAAATAACCACTGATAATCCTCCTACTAAAGCATATCTCTTAAAATTATTCTTTTTACTATATTGAACCTTAGATTTCATTCTCTTCTTCATTTCATCTTTTTCTTTATTACTTAATACAACATCATCGTATTTTTCTATATCTATATTTGTTTCATTAAATAAATCAAATTTATCTTTCATAAAAATTCTCCTTTTATTCTATATTTTCTATATTTAAATTCTTAATTATCTTATCTCTAAACTTTCTTTTTATTTAAATGCAGCCTCAACTTCTTTCTTCCTCTTGATAATCTATTATGTAAGTTTTCAACGCTGGTTTCATTTTGTATAGCTATATCCTTTAGTGATATATCTTCTAAATAATATCTTCTAAAAATTTCTGCATCTTTATCATTTAATGTGCCTATAAGGTCATTTATTTCCTCTTCAATTTCTCTCATACTCAACTCTTTATCTATATATGGTATTTCTTCATGTTCTATATTTAAATAAGTGTTACTACTTATATACTTTTTCCTATAATTAATCGCTCTGTATTTAGAAATAGAACCTATCCAGTTTTTAAAAGAGTTTTTTTCATTATCAAATTTTTCTATGTTATTCCAAATTGCCAAAAGCACATCATCAATACATTCTTCCTCATAAATTTTAGCATTCATAAGAGTCCTTCTAACTATAGATGCTATAAAATTCCCATACTCATCTATAAGCATTTCCATACCCTTTTCTTTTTTCTTTATTATATTTTTAATTATCAATTTATCCTCCAAGTTAACTCCTCCTTTGTAAAAGCTTCTACAACTACTAATACAATTAAAAATCGTATTTCCTATCAAATTTTTAAAATTTTTTATATTTCCAAACACAGAATTAAAACTTGGATAAAACTATCAAAACAATTTTACTATGTTGGACTTATAGCTTGATATAAATAGAATATAATTCCAAATCAGACCTAAAAATAAAAAGGTACCTCAATATAATTTATCAAAATCATATCGAGATACCTATAAAATTAAATAATTGCTTATCTATCTTCATCAGTTACATTAAATATATAAGGAACATTCCTATAGTAATCCCCAAAATCAAATCCATATCCTACTACGAATTTGTCTTCTATCTCAAACCCACAATAATCTGGTACTAAATCAACCTTTCTTCTGCTTGGCTTGTCTAAAAGTACACAACATTTTAAACTAGCAGGATTTTTAGCTTTTAGATGCTTTAAAACAAAATCCATAGTTAAGGCAGAGTCAGTAATATCGTCTACAACCAATACATCATATCCTTTTATATCAGTAGTTACATCTGAAACAACCTTAACTGTTCCAGTGCTTTCTTCACTGTTTCCATAACTAGAAGTAGTCATAAAGTTGACTCTAAGAGGTAAGTTTATATTTCTAACTAAATCTGCACAAAATATAAAACTTCCTTTTAATAGAGACACAATCATAAGATTTTTATCTTTGTAGTCCTTCTCTATAATTGCTCCTAATTCTTTTAATTTATCATTAATTTTTTCTTCTGAATACAATACTTCCCATTTTTTTGTTTCTATATCCATAAAAAGACCTCCAATTGTAATAATCCTTCTTAATTTTATAAGAGATTGCTCACTTTTTCAATACTCTTATTCAATATTAGCCAATATTATTGAGTTTTTAAGTATATTCAACAATTATTAACAAGATATTATCTATTTTAAGTAAATCATATATCTCTACTAAATCATATACTATATATTTTAGACAAAAAAGAAAAAACTTGCACTAGCAAGTTTTTCCCATTTATACATAATCATAATTTATTAGAGGGTACTAATTAAATTTATTTATATCAGCTTTACTATATATTGCAATATAAGAAATATTGTAATATATTAATCAACTTTATTCATGTCATTCATTACATTTAATATTATCTCATCTGTTATAGACATACCTTTATCACTTACTCTTCCTAAGTTTTGTATACTTTGCTCAACACTTGAACCAACTATACCATTTAATGGTGGTACAAAACAGTCTTGCTTAGCTATTATAGCACTTTGTATTGCAGCAGATGCAGCAGATGATAATTTTAATGCACAACCAGCTTTTGCTCCGTCGCATATCATTCCACTTAAGTCAGCTATCATATTTTCTATTGCACCTTCTATTTGTTTTTCGCTTCCATCCATAAGCCAAGATATACCAGCAGTTGCTCCAGTAGATGCTGCAACTCCACAGCCACATACAGCAGATAATCTACCTGTATAATTCTTAATATAACCAGTTACTAAATGAGATATAGCTAAAGCTTTTGCTAGTCTTTCATCAGATTGTGGGAATTTTTTGTTGTAAGCAACAATTGGAAGAATTGCTGTTAATCCGTGATTTCCACTACCATTTGAACTCATAACAGGCATTTTTACTCCTGCCATTCTTGCATCTGAAGCTCCAGCAGTTAACATCATTGCATAGTTTATAACATCATTACCTAAAAGACCTTCTTCCATAGACTTTTTGATTCCATATCCAACACCAATTCCAGTCTTTTGTTTCAATCCATATTCAGCCATTTCTTCATTCATTTTTACTCCATCTAGTAAAAACTCTATATCTTTAAAATCAATGCCTTCTACATTCTTTATTAATTCTTGTATAGTTACAGTATCCATTAAGCTCTCAACTTTTTCTGCTGAAGCATTTGAAACTGATACTTTTGGTTCATTATCCAATAATACTTCTCCATCTTTTTCTAAAAATGTAAAGTTATCATGTTTAGTTCTTATTCTAACTTTAGCATTATGATTTGCTCCTTTTAATGCAACTTCTATAAAAACTTTCTCTCTTGTATCAGCAGGTGTTATTGATAAAGGAGTATTGTCCATATAATCTTCTGCTATTTTAACTTCTTCCTTTGTTAAAGTTTCTAATACACTTAATCCGTTTTCAGAATGTCCTCCTATTATCCCTAGAGCTGCTGCTATTTTTAATCCTAATCTTTCAGTTCCTGGTATACCTACACACATACCATTTTTATAGATACTAGGGCTAACTAACATATGATTTTCTACTATTTCTTCTCCTAGTAATTCTTTTGCCTTTGCACATGCTAGAGCTAAAGCTACTGGTTCAGTACATCCTACTGCTGGTTTAACCTCTGCTTTTAACATTTCCACTAATTCTTTTCTTATATCTCTCATTATATATAAACCTCCCAATTAAGTTTAATTTTAGTACTTAAATAATTTTATTAAATAATTTCTTATCTATATTTATAGCAAAATACATGCCACATTTTTTATTTTTTTCAATTTTTTCACTTTGATATTGTATATCCATTGAAATAACTGCTTTTAATTATATTTTTTTTTACTCAGATATAGATTTTATATTTTTTTTACTCGCTAAATAGATGACAATTTCGCAAAAAGACAAAAAAAAATCTCAAAATGAGATTCTATATCATTTTGAGACGATTATTATTTTAATAGTTACTATTTTTTAGATTCTCAGGATTTAAGCATCCACTACTCTTTATAGACTATTGTTATTTGTTTACAGTTAAATTTTATATCACTTTTTATTGTATTCTTATATTACTTTATATCACTAAGAAATTATATTGTATTTTTCAATTTTTCTATATAATGTGGCTCTTGATATTCCAAGTGCCTTGGCTGTTAATTCTTTATCTCTTTTATAATCTTTGTATTTATTTAAAGCTTTTATTATCTCAATTTTCTCAAGTTCTTCTAATGGAATTATCTTATCACTTCTAACTTCTAATTCTTCTATTGATGTATTTTTAATCTTCTGAGGAATTACATTCATCGTAATTATTGGAGATGAAGACATATTCACACTGTATTCAATAATATTCTGCAATTCTCTTATATTCCCTGGCCACCTATATTCAATCATAGCATCGACAACCCTAGTATCTATATCGATAACATTTTTATCTAGTTTTTTTGAGTATTCTCTAATCATATGCTTTATTATAAGTGGTATATCATCTTTTCTTTCTCTTAAACTTGGGAGCTTTATTGGTATGACATTTAATCTATAATATAAATCTTCTCTAAAAGTTTCATTCTGAACCATTTTTTCTAAATCTTTATTTGTCGCAGCAATAATTCTTACATCTATAAGAACATTGGATTTACTACCAATCTTGTTGAGCTCTTTTTCTTGTAATACCCTCAACAACTTTGACTGTAAATGCAAGCTCATATCTCCTATTTCATCTAAAAATATGCTTCCTTTATGGGCTATTTCAAACATACCAAGTTTTCCACCTTTTTTAGCCCCTGTAAAAGCACCTTCTTCATATCCAAATAATTCACTCTCTAATAAATTATCTGGTATCGCTGCACAGTTTACAGCTATAAAAGGATTATCTACCCTATTACTATGGTTGTGTATAGCTCTTGCAAATAGCTCTTTACCTGTTCCACTTTCACCAGTAATAAGTACTGTTGAAGTAGATTTAGAAGCCATTAAGGCTTCTTTTTTTGAATTTCTTATAGCCATACTCTCTCCAATTATATTTTCCAGTTTTATCTTATAATCTTTATTCATCTTATTGTAGTTTTTTATAGCATCTCTTTTATCTATAAAGTCAATAACATATCCTTTTAGTTCATTTTTTAATACTATTTTATTGATGTTATATATCCCTTTTGAATCATATCCGTATCTCCTATAAAAAAAGCTACATGATTTGTCCTTCTTAAAGTTATTTATAGAAGGTTTCTTTATAAAATCTAGCTCAGTGAATATATCTTTCCCAGTTATATTGTCCTTTAGATTGAAAAGCTCTTTAAACTTTGAATTATATTTATCAATCTTACCATCTACATCAATGGACACAACAGCTTTATCCATATTGTTTAATAAAGTCTCTAATTTTTTCTTTTCTAATTCTAGTTCGTACGTTTTAATTTGAGCTTTTAGTTTATTGGATATCAAGTCTGCCATCTTACATAAAAAGTTTATAAGTCCACTTTTATTATTTTCTATAATCTGTGCTTGTTCTTTCGTAAATGCTATAAGACCTATAACACCATGAGACTCTCCATCACATATAATTGGGCAACATACTTCTGCAAACTCCACACAGACATTATTTTTATAACATTCTCTACATATATCACTGCTCTTTGGGTCATCAATTAGTATTGTAATTTGTTCTGTAAGTGACTTTTTAAAAGCTGTATATTTATCTACTTTTTCACCTATTTTATCTACATATATACCTGTACCCGCAATCCTAAATAAGTCTCTATTTACTATAGTTACATCTATATTGAGTACTGAAACTATAGCTTCAGCTATGTTCTGAATATCAGATTTTATATATTCTAAATCTATCATAGTTATCATTCCTTATTTTTTCTTAACATAAGTATTTGTCTTATTTCCTTAAGGATTAAATATATCTTATTTAAAGTAAATTGAATTGACATTAGGATTACAAAGAGCATAACAATTATTATTAACTCATAATTTATTTCCATATCTACATCTCCTTATAACAAAAGACTAGGCTTAACCTAGTCTTTTATATTATATCCATATTTATATTTTAACTCATTTATCTTCTTTTTCCCACATAAATATATTTTAATTTATTTGACTCTTTAATCATACCATCAAAATTTAATCTTGAAAATATATTAAATACTTCATGTGGATAGTGAATCTTTGCTACAGAACCACAAAATTTATGCTTAAGATAGTTTAGTTTAACTTTTAAATTTTTTAAGTTTAAATCTTCTAATATAACCTCTCCATTACCTTTTAAAACTCTTTGTATTTCAGATGAAGCTTTTTCACAATCTGTAATAACATTAAATTGGTCTACTATTATTATCTTGTTGAACTGATTATCATCAAACGGCAAAAACTCTAACTTACCTTTAACTACATTGCAATTTTCATTATATACTAAAGAATAACATACATCTTCATAGTTACTATTCTCTAGTATAGTTACAGAAGTACCAAGACCTCTTAATCTCTTGCCTAGGTTTCCTATATGGCCAACAAGCAATATTTTATCCCCTACATTATACTCAATTGTATCCAAAAAACATTCTAATTCATCAGATGTATATTTAGCTTTAACTGGCTGTCTATTTATCTGATATAATATGCTTTTCACAATGCTTCACCTCTTCATTTTCTCAATTATAAATTATGTACAGATTACATTATAATAAATGGCGAGCAACTATTCAAGAGATATTTCATTAGTATTTTTTTAAACAATCTTTATTTATTTTTAATATATTATTATAGCAAATTTATTAGTTTTTTTAATGAAAAAACAATATATTTTTAATATTTAATCATTATTATTTTCATCTAATTTTTTTATTTTTGATATAGATACTTCATATGCCATTTTTTTCACTACATTATCCTCATCTATTTTTTTCTCATACTCTCTACTTTGAACTCTACCCCAAAGCTGTATTCTATCACCAACTTTTAAGTTTTTTGCAAACTTTGCATTTCTCCCCCAGACTATTGATGGTATATAATCAGATTTATTATAAGGTCTGTTTATAGCTACCAATAAATCAGTTATTTCCCTTCCTAAAGGAGTTTTCCTATACACAGGCTCTTTACATACATACCCATCTAGAAATATGCTGTTTGGGTCTTTATTTTCCTCTTCTATAGCCTTTATTTCTCTAACAAATACTGTAAGCACTAATCTATTTTTATTATTTAAGGTTTTATTATATGATCTCAATTGACCTACAACATTGACTAAATTTTGTTTATTGATATCAATATCTTGAAGAAGTCTCTCTGACACAGTCATAGGAAGTGTATCAAAGGAATCACTTAGTCTGTTTATCTTTATTTTCACATTATAAAATTTCTCTCCAAATATCTCATGACTAAATTCTAGCTTATTGTCTAACTCCCCTCTTAAGTTTACTACGTTATTCTCATCTTTAACAGCTATCATATTTTATCCCTCCACAATTGTTAATTCTTATATTTCTGGTATCAGCTTATATAATAAATATATTTGTGAGTGATGTATTTTATTACAAATCTTTGATTGCTGTTTAAAACTTTTTATTTATTTATAAATTTCATTTAATCTTTTGATTTAAAGTTTGTAAAACTATTATGGATTCATACAATATATTATTTATTTTAATCAAAATTAATTATTAAATTACTCCTTATCTACTTTTAAGTCATATATAACTCAAGGCTAATTTATACACATAAGCAATATCAATATTTCAAATTAATTCAAATGATTCAGATAACTATCAAGTCATTATAAACTCAATTTTCTTCAATTATAAGTTATATTCGACTTATTATACTAATATTTTTGTTAATATACATCAATATATTAACTTTTTTTCTTATATCTAGTATTAAATTTAAATATTTAACTTCAGTTTACACCTTAACTTTAGAAAATATAGCTATATTTATACTTAATTTACTAAACTTATATATATATTGTATAATTGGCACACTAATTGCTTTATATAATTATATCTAATAAATAAAAAACTGCCTTAGAACATTAATATTAACGTTCCAAAGCAGTTTATAATTTTTATTGTTAGCTGTAATATTTAATAAATACTAAGCAGTCTTTTTATTTTTATTTGCAGCCATTATCATTGTAGCAGAAGTGTAAGCTATAACTATTATTACTAATGCTTTTAATATATCCATTGGTAAAGTTTTTACTATATATGCTGCTACGAAAACCCCTATTAAACCACAGATAGCTATTATAACTGATGCTTTTTTAGTATATGCATCTTCTTTTATGAATTTCATACTTGCAACTGGCATTAATAATGCACAAGAACCCATAACTATTGGGAACGCAACTTTTGCAGACATTCCTAAGAAGTAAACCATTGCCATACCTGGAGCATATAGTCCTATACCAGCTGTCATTAAAGCACCTAGTATAAAGTTACCTACTACACCTATTACTAACTTAACACCAGTAAGACCTAATTCATTTCCTCCACCTGGTAATACATTAACCCAAGGATGACCTAATAACATTAATATTGCTGTTAATGCTAGAGTCACACCCATAACCATTTGTATCTTTCTTTCGTCCATTTTAGCTATTATTCCTGCACCTATATATGAACCAACTGCTGCTGCTACAACCATAGATACTAGAGTTACACCATCAACTGGTATGATTGATGTAAATATAAATGCTTCAGTAACAACTGGAATAGTATGTGCTACGTTTAACGTACCAGGCATTTTCTTATCTGGTATGTTTAATTTTAAAGCTTTTGACATTGCTATTGTTGGAGCAAATGAGCCTATTCCTAATGTATCAAAAAAATCTGTTATAAATCCTGTTACAGCAACTTTTGGAGTACTTTGTTCTTCTAGTTTCCCCTCTTTGTTTGCTTTAGCTACGTCTTTACCAAATACAACTGCAAAGATTGCTGCGAATACTACGTATAATGCCTTTAAGATTGCTACCATAATCCATCCTCCTGTTTTTTTATTTTTTTATATATTCTGAATCTTATAGCCTAAAAGCTATAGAATAGTAACCAGCAAGAGGTTACTATTCTATTTTAATTTCCCAATTTATTTGTTTCTATTTAAGAATAAATCCATGTTTAAGTGGATCTTCTTCATCTATTACAAAGTGATTAAATCCAGTTATATAAGCAGAACCACTTATTTTAGGTACTACAGCATTGAAATCTGCAACTTTAGTTTCTTCAACTATTTCACCTTTGAATAAAGTTCCTAATATACTTTCATATACGAATTTTTCTCCTACTTTTAATTCACCTTTAGCATGTAAAGTAGCTAATTTAGCACTTGTTCCAGTTCCACATGGAGATCTGTCAACTTGACCTTGACCAAATATAACTACGTTTTTGTAAGTAGCTTCTGGATGAGTTGGCTCATCATATATTTCAACTAAATCTACAGTTTTTATATGAGCTAAAGTTGGATGTTGTATTTCTATTTTTTCGTTTATTATATCTCTAAGTTTCATAGCTAGTTCAGTTAATTTACCAGCATTTTGAGGTTCTATTTTTAAACCTAATTGACTTGCATGTATTATAGCAAAGAAGCTTCCACCAAATGATATATCAAATTTAACTGTTCCAACACCTGGTAAGTCAACTTCAACACCTTCTTTATATAAGAAAGCTGGTACGTTTAAGAATGATACTTCTTTAGCTTTTCCATCTACAACTGTAACGTCCCCTCTTATTATTCCTGCTGGCGCTTCCATAACTACATGAGTTATAGGCTCTACTGCTGGAACTACACCTGTTTCTATAGCTGCTGTCATAGCTCCTATTGTACCATGGCCACACATGTTAAGGTATCCGCCACCGTCCATGAAGATTATTCCAAAGTCAGCATCTGGGCAACAAGGTTGAGTCATTACAGAACCAAACATATCATTATGTCCTCTTGGCTCTAACATTATAGCAGTTCTTAAATAATCTAGATTTTTTTCTAAATATTCTTTTTTCTCAGGCATAGAATTTCCTTTTATGTTAGGTATTCCACCTACAACTATTCTAGTTGCTTCTCCTGCTGTATGAGAGTCTATAGCTTGTATACTTCTGCTAAATTTCATATCAAATTCCCCCTTAGGTTTATTTTGCGTTTTTACGCATTTTTAGTTTTAGAAAAGCTAATGCTTTTTTTACATCAACTTCATCCAAGTGATTGTCTCCAACTACTTCTGTTTCTATGTAGCCTGTTGTCTTTTTATAATCAATTATGGTAGCTTTATCTAAGTACTGATTGGTAACTACTAGACCATCTGCTCCCATAATAGTAAGACCTACTGTAGGTATGTCTGATTTTACAAACTCTGATATAGCATTTGTAAAATCAATATGCTGGTTTCCTGCCATATCTAAGGTTATAATCACTCCATCAGGTCGCAATGCTTCAACCCATCTTCCAAGCCTGGCTGATAAAAAGGATTTCCATTCATTGTGCTCTGATGTACCAACTACAACTACTCCTAGCAAATCTACGTCAGGATCATTGTCTATTAAATCAAGTAATGGGTCTCTAAAAATCTGAAGTGATGTGTTTTTCATTGATGTAGAAATTCCCACAAAACTCATCCCCTTACTTAAATTTTTTATCCATGCTTTCTCATTTTTAATTTTAAAAATGCCAAAGCTTTTTTAGCATCAATCTCATTTGTGTTGTTTTCTCCAACAACTTCTGTCTCAATACCTTCTTTTGATTTATTCATATCAACTATGGTATCCATATATTGATTGCTTACAACAAACTTAGCTTGAGTACCATTAAATGTTACTCCAACTACAGGTATATCTCTTTTTCCTATTTCTTCAAATGTATTAGCATAGTCAACATGTGAGTTTCCCCAACCATCTGAAGAGACTATAGCTCCATCTACTCTCATAGCTTCCAGCCAAGCAGCTGTTCTCTGTCCTACAAAAGTTTTATTTTCATTTCCATCTGGAGTTCCTACTACTATTACTCCAAGTAAATCTACATCTTTATCACTTTCAACTATATCCAAAAGTGGGTCTCTAAAGTGATGAAGAGATGTTTCTTTTGTTGAAGGTCCTATTCCCATAATATCCACCTCTCTTAAGTCATAGCTCTAAGGGCACCATCTCTATATTCATTAGGAGATATAATCATAGGTACATTTCCCATATCTATAATTGATGTTCCTCCTTCAAAACCACTAGGTTCCTTTGAGAATAACTGATTGTCATACATAGCCCCTTGACCTGCTATTTGTTTTACTATGACAACCTTTTTTGCATTTGGTCGAATTTTGTCAAAATATTCACGAACTTGAGTAGCATTTCTTCCGTCTTCCATTTTCAAAGACGTTCTTATTTCTTGTATAAAATCATCACATGCTTTAAATGCTGCAAGTGGAAGTGTTCTTTCAAAAGGTAAACCTCCCTTAAGAGTTACATCCACATGGATTATATAGTCTTCAACTGATGGAGTCCCATATCTCCCAAACACCATTTGTTCACTCAAAATTCCTTCTGAAGAACCAAATTCATGCATTTGATTTCCATCTTCGTCTGCACCAGTTAGCATTACATATACACCAGTTAAAGTATGTGTAATTCCCTCTCCCAATCTGCCTAAAACTTTGGTTGATATTGGTATAATGTCCATAATAGTATTAATTTCCCTGTCATAGTCTCCAGGTTTTATAATATCTACTTTTATATCTGTTATTAAATCTTCTCTTGCTTTTATTTCATCTATACTTGATAAATCAATTGTAAGTACATCTTTCTTTATAGAAGTTTTTGAACCGAAATTAACTTCATTCATATGAAACGGTTTTATAACAAGTCTTCTCATTATTTTTTCTTCCATAATAGCCACCTTTGTTCTTAAAACCCCTCTCCTAATTATGTAGGAGAAGGGTTTTGTATTTTCAAATATAAATTACATTTTAAACGTGAGCTTTATATTCGTATGGTAATGGAACTATCTTACCAGCAGATGGTATAGCAACTAATTGCTCTAATGTATCTCTTAATATATGTGTTTGCATTTCTATGTTATGTGGTTCACCAGCATTAGCACCCATTGGAACTAATGGAGCAACTGCTCTAGGAGTTCCGTTTTGTCTAACTACTGGAGGAAGAGCTGCGATTATTATTGTAGGTATTCCAGCTTCCTCTATTGCTCTCTGCACGATCACGGCAGTTCTATGGCAAGTACCTCAGCCAGCTGTCATGACTACACCGTCTACTCCCTCTTCTTTAAGTTTAGCAGCGATAGCAGGACCAGTTTCTTCAGTGAAGACATGTTGGTTTCCTCCACCACCCATGAATGCATAGTGCATAGGAGCTACTGCTTTTATAAATCCTTCTGCAGCTAATTCATGTAATCTATCTATAGGGAACATACAGTTTATATCTTTATTTACATCTCCATTATCGTATCCACCATGTGATACCATCATTTCATCAACTGTAGCTGTGTTAGGTACAGCTCTAAAAGTAGTATCTCCTGCTAGATTGAATCTCTTGTCAGATTTTAAGTGAACACCAGCTGCTGTAGCTAAAGCTATAGTCATATCTTTTAATTCTTTAGTTACAGGAGTCCAAACTGGAGGAGGTGTTATTGGAACAAATATTTCAGATTGAAGTCCTTGTACTGTTGTAAGGCTCATATATTTCCTCTCCCTTCTATTTTCAAACGATTAATTATTATTATTTTTCTTCTTCTTGCTTCTTTTTAGCTTGCATTTCTGCTTGCTTTTCTTTTTCTCTCCTAATATTTTCTACATACTCATGATTAGGTTCTGGACTTAATACCTCAGGATAGCTTAGCATGAATCCAACCTCTTGACCTATCTTAAGTTCGTAGTCAGTTATAAGCATTCTATTAGGTATTTTAAATTGTCCAAGTCTACCTTTTAGGTCTATAGTTACTCCACCACCCATGATTTCGACTATAACACCCTCATAAAAAGTCTCTGATGAGATATATTTTAATCTATCCATTATAATTTTACCTCTCTATACTTATTTTAAACTTGGATCTAAATTTATATTGTTATCTAAATCTTAGTTATTATCTAAATTTTAGTTTTCGTCTTTTTCGTATATTTCTCTTCTCTTCTTACTCATTGGTAAAGATTGCTCATTATCTTCTAATACTATTTTTTCTCCTGTAGCTTTTTCTATAGCCTCTATGTTATTTAACTTAACATTTGGATTCCATTTTCTTTCAGGAGCTTTAACTTCTACACCTGCAATAGCATTTTTAAGCATAGCCATGATTCTTATAGCCTCTTCTGGAGCTAATGTATTGTTTGATAATATTTCATTTTCTATACCTTGCTTAGACTTGTTATTGTCTACCATGTGAGTCATGTATTTATTACCAACAACTAGAGCACCTTGAACTGCTGAATAAGTTACACCAACTACTGGTATACCTCTCATACCTATTTGCTCTATGTGAGATGCGAAATCTATATGGTTGTTTCCGAAACCTTCAGTAGTTACTACAGCTCCATCAACTTCCATAGCTTCAACTAACATACCTAATCTCTTAGATACATAGAATTTCTCAGCATTTACTTGTGGAGAACCAACAAATACAACACCTACTAAATCTATTTCTTCATCTTGCATAGCTCTTATTACTAATGGCTCTCTCCAGTAATGTCTTGACATTTCTTTTGATGCAGGTCCTATACAAGTTAATGCATGGATACCACCATCTAATACTTCAAGTGGAGATAATACAACTGGCATGTTTCCTAAGTCAACGTTTGGTTGAGCTCCTAATGTACCAACTGGTTCAACTGGTAATATTAAGTTATCATGCATTGCACCTTGTCCCATTATTTCTTTTATAACAACAACTTTCTTTTTACCTTCTCTTCTATATTGCTCGATTACTTCTTCGTCTACTACTAAAGAGTTGTCAACTTTCTTTAAAGCTTCTCTTATCTCTTGAGTTATATAATCAAAAGCACGGTGAGCAGCTAAAGGTCCTGGTCTTTCCATGTTAGTTCCAGCTTTTATTGTTACTTGACCTTTGATGAATATTTCACCTTTGTCAGCAGCACCTGGTCTACCCCACATTATAGTAGTGTTTAATTCACCTTCTGAAGAACCGAATTCACCTATTTGAACTCCATCTTCATCTGTACCAGTTAATACCATTATAGCTCCATCTATAACTCTTGTTATACCTGAACCTAATTCGCCTTCTTCTTTAGTAGCGATTGGTTGTATATCTAATACAGCCTCACTGTAAGTTTCATACTTATCAGGAGTTATTATTTCTAATTTAACATCAACAACTAATTCTTGAGTGTCATTAGCTTCCTTACATATTTCTGCTGCATTTCTGATGTATAAAGTAGTTCCTTCTATTTTAGTTTCATCAGCAAATTCAACTTTGTCTATTTTAAAGTGTTTTTTAGTTAAGCTTCTTAATAATTTCTTTTCTTCAGCTTTTGGAGCTACTTCTGCTACTGCACCTGCTACTGGAGCAGCAACGTTTGCTACTGGAGCAACAACTCCCGCTTGACCAGCTACTGATAAAGGTATTTCTAAGCTTATATCTTTACCTTCACCTATGTGTATTTTAACTGTTTCACCTAAAACTCCTGTGCTTACTGGCACTACTGCTTCTAAAGCTGCTGGAGCTTCTTCTACTACTGCTTCTTCTACTACTTCTTTAGCTTCTCCTGCTTTGTATCCTTCTACATTTTCTGTAGTCATTGGAGATAGAGCATCTAAAGTTTCTTTTAACTTAGCTCCTAGTACTTGACCTATAGTTAATCCATTTTCTGGTATTGTTAATAATCCAGAATCCTCTAAGTCTGCAAATATTGCTGGATCTTCTAAGTTTTCTGGTGCTATTATTGTTCCCGCTTCAAATCTACAACAACATACTGCTGGGTCATTTGCATGGGCTTGAGCTGTTTCTAAAGTTATTGACATAGTATAAAATACCTCCTTACATTATTTTCTTATTTATTATTTTAAATCTCGATTCCTCAACAGGTAACCCCTTAACTGAGGAATCAAGTAAATTAAAACCGGCTTTAATAGTTATATTTCAACTATTATTTTTGTGGTACTACTCCCATTTGAGCAGCTATTTTCAAAGGTATTTCTAAGTTTATATCTTTACCTTCTTTTATGTGTATTTTTATTACTTGACCTGTTGTAGCTTGAACTGTAGCACCTTGAGCTGGCGTTACTTGAGCTACTGGAGCTTCTACTTCTTTAGCAGATTCTTCAGCATCTGTTTTTGCTACTTTATATCCTTCTACATTATCTGTAGTCATTGGAGATAATGCGTCTAAAGTTTTTGTTAATTTAGCTCCTAATACTTGACCAACTGTTAAATGATTTTCTGGAATAACTAATAATCCTGAATCTTCTAAATCTCCAAATATTGCTGGGTCTTCTAAGTTTTCTGGTGCTATTATTGTTCCTTCTTCAAATCTACAGCAGCATACTGCTGGATCATTTGCATGGGCTTGAGCTGTTTCTAAAGTTATTGACATAATAAAATGCCTCCTTCATTTGATTTTTAATTTATATTGATGCCCTAACACTCTTAATAATTAACATATTTACTGTTCCCTACTAACAGCCCTAAGTGTTAAAACTTTTCAACTTACATAAATCGTCATAATTAATACTATTTTTTTCTCATTTGAAGTCACTTTATATATAAGCAATTCCTATGCCAACTTATTAACAAAAAGATATTTTCTATAATACAACCTTCCTCTATCGCTATTTTTAGCCAAATATTATATAACTATTTATTTACAACACCCTGTTTTTTATGTTTGGAAACATTTTCTCAAAACAAAAAAAGTGTCAATTAATCAACACTTTTTTATTTTTTTTAACACAGTCACATATATCATACTACTCCAAACATTGATTTTGCTTGGTTTCAAATTAAAGATTATTATTTTGTCAAAATTTAGTCATGTGTCATATTTTAGACACATCTATTTTATACTGATCTATCTTATAATATAACGTAGTTCTTGGTATGTTTAATATTTTAGCAGCTTTAGCTTTATTTCCATTAGACATTTTAAGTGCCTTTGTTATATTTTTTACTTCAATCTTTTGAGTAGCTTTCGTCAAATCTAGAGGATATTCTTCTTCCTCTGTATTGTTATTTCTAGAATCCATCATATAGCTTGGTACATCATCTACTTCTATTCTAGGATTTTGGGATAGGACAACAATATTTTCAATTGTGTTTTTTAATTCCCTTATATTCCCTTTCCATCTATAATTTTGAAATATATCAATTACATCTTTACTTATTGTAAGAACAGGCTTATTGTTTTGTTTGCATATTTCTTCCAAGAAACTATGCACTAATAATCCTATATCTTCTTTTCTCTCTCTAAGAGGTGGTATTTTTATTTCTACAACATTTAATCTATAATATAAATCTTCTCTAAATTTTTCTGCTTTTACCATTTTTTCTAAATCTTTATTAGTAGCTGATATTATTCTAGGATTTATTTTTATTGTAGTATCTCCACCAACTCGTCTTATTTCTTTTTCTTGCAATACTCTAAGCAATTTAGCTTGCATACTAAGAGGTAAATCTGCGATTTCATCCAAAAATACTGTTCCATCCTTCGCAAGTTCAAATATACCTATTCTACCTTTTTTACTTGCTCCAGTGAATGCACCTGATTCATAACCAAAAAATTCGCTCTCAAATAATTCATTTGGTATAGCACTACAGTTAACAGGTATAAATTGACCTTTTCTCTCACTATAATCATGAATAGCTCTAGCAAATACTTCTTTACCTGTACCACTTTCGCCCCAAATGAATATACTACTGTTGGTTCTAGCTACTTGTTTTGCAATCGCTTTCGATTTTTCCAATTTATAACTTTTACCTAAAATCTTGTCAAAGCTACCTTTAGATAAATTTTTTACTTCATCTTTTAAATATTTTAATGTATCATTTACTTTTTCAAGTTCAAGAGCTAATATCTTAGCTTCTGTAACGTCTACTTCAGTACATACAACACCAATGAATTCTTCTTTATAAAATATAGGATTTGCATGAACTAATGCATACATGTTTTCTTTTTTGTCAGTAAAATATAAATCACTCATACCGACTTTACTATTTAGTACTTTTTCTGAAATAGTATTTTCCAAAAACTCGTTCATCGGTCGACCCACTATGTCTTCAGACTTTATATCATACCTTTCTTCCATAAAATTATTCCATAAAATTACAACACCTTCATTATTTATAGCACAAATTCCTTCTTTAATCTGACCTATAATGTATTTTAAAGTTAATCCATAATCTTCTAAATGCATGTATAAATAATCTCTAATATGCTCTTGTTTCAAGACACCAATGATTTTATTATCTCTAAGCACAGGAAGAATACCTATATTTTTTAATATCATTATATCTCTAC
Source organism: Clostridioides sp. ES-S-0190-01 (assembly GCF_020658275.1). Taxonomy (NCBI): domain Bacteria; kingdom Bacillati; phylum Bacillota; class Clostridia; order Peptostreptococcales; family Peptostreptococcaceae; genus Clostridioides; species Clostridioides sp. ES-S-0190-01. The sequence goes on from NZ_JACVWA010000046.1 coordinate 73,204, forward strand.
ACTCATCTAAGGTTAAGCCTTCACTGACATATATAACATCTTTTTTCATTATAAGTTTTACTGGTTGGCCTTCATATTTTTTATGCATCTCATAAAGATTATGTATATCAGTCATAGATATAATTCCTTTTAATTCACTAGATGAATCTATTACCATTAGAGTTTTTGTATTACTTCTTATCATTTCTTTTATTGCACTTTCTATTTTTGTGTCTTCGTCTATAGTTGTAAATTTTGTATCCATTACTTCTTCTACTTTTTTTACTTCTGGTATCGAAAACATAAAGTCCCCCCTTTATAGTAGTACCTCATCAAAACTTATTTATATATATTTATTCTAGCATATTATAATAATAATTTATTGAATAATTAATATTAAAATTTCTTAAGAGATTAATATCTAAATTTGTATAATCACTAAAATTGACTTTTAATTCATACAAATAAAATCAAATGAATTATATACTTAGTACATTACTTTTTCAATACTATTTTCACCTTCAAACCATTTTTCTATTCATAAAACAGTTAGTGTACACTTTAAAATAAGTTATACTTACGCAAAAAAAATGTCTCAAAACGATTTTTAAATCAATTTGAGACAATGTATTTTTAAACTTAATAAGTAATAATCTAGATTAATTTTTTGCTCTTTTACAATGATACCCTAATCCACAAATTGCAATTATGCCAATAAATACATATGACATTATTTGAGTTTCGTCACCTGTTTTTGGTGATTTTACCACAGTATCATCTGTTGGTGGTACTGGTGGATTTATTACAGTATCATCTGTTGGTGGTACTGATGTATCTACCACTGTATCACCTGTTGGTGGCACTGGTGGGTTTATCACAGTATCATCTGTTGGTGGTACTGGTGGGTTTATCACTGTATCATCTGCTGGTGGCACTGGTGGATTTATCACTGTATCATCTGTTGGTGGTGATGGCTTATGTCCATTTGAGTCTCCTCCTCCTGATGGTGGTACTGGTGGATTTACAGTATCATCTGTTGGTGGCACTGGTGGATTTACATCTGAACCTCCATCTGTTGGTAAACCTATATTAAAGTTAACTTCTTCACCATTCTTTTGTTCTATTGTATAACTCAATAAATTTTGCTTACTAGCTGGTAATAAAGATGAATGGTCTTTCTCTCCAAAATCAAAAACTGACTTATAATATTGAATAGCTTTAGGGAAAATATAATCATAAGATACTGCAGAGATATTAGCCTTTGAATCTGGCTTTTCAACACTTTTAAGTTTAAATTTATGTTGTGTTGAAACTTCTACTTCACCTGTACCTATTATATTGCCCTCTTCGTCATAGGCAGTTACTCCATTTGGCAATCTTAACTTAACTACACCACTATAACCCACTAAAGCTATAGCTTCTGTTTCATAAGTTCCATCTTCATTTTTATCAAATTTAATATCAGTTGAACCATTGCTTAGGCTAGGTTTTCCTGTATCATCTGGTTTTAGTTGTTTATGACCTGCATCTAACAATGCTTCTAAATAAGCTTTTATATTTATTGCTTGTTCTTTACCTTTTTGATATTCAGCTTTTTCTTCTTCAGTCTTTGCACTTTCTATAAGTATATCATAAAAGTTTATACTTCCTTGATATTGTTTAAGTTTTGCTTGTTCATCCACTTGTCCAAGCATAATCCATATTGCACTTTGAGTTGCTGAATAAACTGCACCTTCATTTTCTTCTCCACCTAAATTGAACTGTTGTTTATATCCAAATCCATCAAATTCAGAACCTGCATAGATTATAGATTTAATTGCATCTTCATTTTTATTTTCTTGACCATTAAAATCTTCTGCTGGTAAATATGGACTCTTACCATCACTGGTTGGAGCTTTTAGATGATTATTATAACAAAATGCAGTTTGTTCGCCATCTTCTCCATCTATTATATATTTGTTATCTTTAGTACTTGCGCCTATAAGACCCTCTACTATATAATCAAAAGTTAACGTCTTTGTAATATCATCAAATCTTATATCATAATAAGGTCTATTTGAACCATCTTCTTTTAGTAAACATGTATTTTTTACTTTTGCTTTTTTATCATACCATAGATGTAAATTTTGATCTTTTGAAGTAAGTACTTGTCTAATTTCTGATTGTTCATCTGTTTTTACAGATTCTTCATCTTCCCAGAAATTATATACAATTTTAGTTATCTGAGATAAAGTCATATCAAGAATTTTCTCAATATTTTGCTTTAAGTTCATTTCTTCTACTACTAGTCCTTCTTCTGGAGTTTGTTCATCCGATGGTTGTTCTCCCTCTGGAGTTTGCCCCTCTGATGGTTGCTCTCCCTCTGGAGTTTGCCCCTCTGATGGTTGTTCTCCCTCTGGAGTTTGCCCCTCTGATGGTTGCTCTCCCTCTGGAGTTTGTCCCTCTGATGGTTGTTCCCCTTCTGGAGTTTGTCCCTCTGATGGTTGTTCCCCTTCTGGAGTTTGTCCCTCTGATGGTTGTTCCCCTTCTGGAGTTTGTCCCTCTGATGGTTGTTCTCCTTCTGGAGTTTGTCCCCCTGATGGTTGTTCTCCTTCTGGAGTTTGTCCCCCTGATGGTTGTTCTCCTTCTGGAGTTTGCCCCTCTGATGGCTTCTCACCATCAAGAACTACATCTTTGCCCTTCATTTCAGCAGCGTAAGATACTATTGGCGTAAATGTAGCAAATACCATACTAAAAGCGATGGCTAAACTAATTATGCTTGATTTTTTAATTTTTACTTTCAAAATTCTCCTGATACTAAAAATATATATTGTATCTATCTAATATAATTCAAAATATTATATTCTTGTATAGATTTGATTACGCAATACATCTTTAGCGTGTTCAATTAGGGTCGTTAATCCTAACCAGTTCTCTAATGAACTTCTTAATATTTCTATTAAGCACAGACTATATCATTACCTAATAATTAGGTACTCCCCATTTCCCCACACTTGTAGGTACGAGATTTCTCTCTAGTCGTTGAAGTTTCTTCTTTTCGAAGCTTACCTGCTGATTATCCATTTTTAAGGCACTTAGGATTTAACCTTATGCTATCTAACTAATTTTTTCTACTTTCGTAACCATCAAGTATCTATCAAATAGACACTCTATCACATCTATCCTTATTTCATGATTATGTTGTGGTTTAGTTAGCTTTAGGAACTTCCAGCAATTAAAGGAGTTTTGGGCAGATGTTCTGCCACTCTACACTCTTTATGAATGTAGGGAGCTATTTCAAAAATATATTTTATATTTACTATGATTTATGTACTTTATTATATCTGTTTATATATTTTTGATAATTAAAAGTTACTCCTATTTATATTTATAGCAGGTTGCACTACTAACTCCATATATCCCTTAAGTGCCCAAATTTAAGATATACTTCAAAGTTTCTATAAATAGGTTTTTGTAATTTTTATTTTTTTAATATTTTGTTCAATGCTTTAACTCTTTAAGTGCACTTTTTATGAATGTATTAAAATACAAACTAATATTTCAAAATAATTTTTCTAATATAAGACAAAAATTCGTTTCTATACTAAAAAAGATACCATGGAGTATCTTTAAATAACACAAAAACTTTTACTCTATTGGATAGTTAACTAAATTTAATTTATATATGTCAACACAAATCACATACTTGAGCTTTACTATTTTTGTCTGATATAATTTTAATAGCTATTGTCATTATTATACAATATAGATTAATTTTTGTCTATTTTTTCCATTTCATTTATATATTTTATAAATTTAACTTATATATTACATAAAAAAACATCCTCAGAAGTAATTTTTAAGACTCACTTCTAAAGATGTTTTTATTATATGATTTTACATTAATTAATATATGATTTTACATTAATTAATTATTTTATTTTTAATCTTACGTCACCTTTTATTCTTCTTATTAATGGGTGATTAACTGTTCTCATTACATGGTCAGTTATATGATATACACCTAATTTTAATTTTGGTGCAGAACCCATTACTGTATTACTACAGTCAGTACAGTTACCTATTAATATAACTTCTGCTCCAGCTTTTTTAAATTCTATACATTTTTGAGCTTGTCCTGGACAGTGTCCTGGATTTTCACATTTTAATGCACCTTTTATTTCTTGAGCTTGTTTACATTTTTGAACTGATACTATATCAGTAACGCCCATTTTAGCTGCTATGTCTCTCATTCTTTCTTCGTTAGGTCCACATGCACAGACTAAAAGACCCATTTTTCTTTTTTCATTAACAAATGGCATAGTAACTATTATACCACCACTAGTTTTAGTTATTGGAGTATCTAAAGTAGTAGCTTTTCCTGTGAAAGGTCCTCCTAGGATTATTTCACCATATTCACCTTTTATTCCACCAGCTCTTTCAATTAATTCTCCAACAGTAGTTCCGATTGGCACATCTTCAAATACTATAGATTCTTTTCCACTGTTTAATTGACCAACTACAGTTATATTTTTAGATATAACTGGTCTTTTTTGCTCAACAGCTTCTACTATTCTAGTTAATGTTTCTACGTTTATTACTACTGCATTAGCTTCTGAAGGTAATTGAGTTGGCTCAAGTAATTTTCCTAGAACATCTCTTACTATAGCTCTCTCTTCTCCCATTGGGTACATATCAACTAGTTCAGCAACTTCTATATTGTCTCCTGGTTTTATTACTTTTTTGAATGCTGCTATTGCTTCTGGATGTTTGCTTTTTATTGCTAGCATACCTTTTCCAGCATTAGTAACTTCCATAGCATATTTTATACCTTTGTAAACTATTTCTGGATTTTCTTCTATTTCTTTTATGTTATGAGCTAGTAAAGGTTCACATTCAGCTGCATTTGCTAATATTGTTCCACCTTTTAAATCTATGTTTAATTTTATATGAGTAGGGAATCCTGCTCCACCCATTCCTACAACTCCAGCTTCTTTAATTAAGTCAAGTATACTTTCTCCTTTTAATGGTTCAAAAGTATCATCTTGTGCTTCATCAGCTTCAATTACTATAGCTTGGTCATTTATTTCACTTATTTTTCCACTAACACTGGCATAAATATTTGCTCCTAATCCAGCTGGTTCTGCGATTAGAGTTCCTTTTTTTACTACATCTCCAACACTTACTACTGGCTTATCTGGACCACCAACGTGTTGTTTTAATAAAATAGAATATAGTTTGTTCAACTAGTACGCCCCCTTAAATATATTAATTTTTTTTATAAGCTGTTCAAATAATATTAATCTTGTTTTTCTATTACAAGACTTTAACATATTGTTTATTTCTATAGAACATATCGCTTATTATCAAAGCAATTTCTATGCCAACTTTTAAACAAAGTTATACCCTTTGAAAATACTATCTTACAGCGTTTATAATTCAATTTAATCATTTAAACCCAATAAAAAAAAGTCAATTATTAGACGTTTTTTTTACTGATTTAATCTATAATTATTGATATTACATACATACATAAAAAAGTGTCAAAAAACAGACACCGTCTTTTTATCGACACTTTTCTAACATATACTATATAATTTTCCACAACACTGCTAAAAATATACATTTATTAATTATTAATTTTTTAGTTTTTGTACTCCATTAGAATCAACTATGTAATTGTCTTTATATAATAAATCAGATATTTTTACTAAGCTATATCCATCTTTTTTAAGTCTATTTATTATGGTGTCCAAATAGTTATCTACATCATTTATATTAGCATGAAATAAAACTATTGAACCAGGCTGAGATTCTTTTATTACTTTTTCAATTACATGATTTGGGCCAAGCTCTTTCCAATCTATCGAATCTACATCCCACTTAATTACTTTATAACCTAAATCCCCACAAATGTCCATAGCTTTATTGTTTACGTCTCCAAAAGGTGGTCTAAATAGATTAGTCTTTTTACCTGTTATGCTAAATATTTTTTCCGATGTAGTTTCTATTTCTTCTTTTATATCCTCTTTTGATATCTCTTTTAAATTAGCATGTGTATTTGAATGATTTCCAATCTCATGTCCTTTTTCATCTATAGCTTTAACAATTTCTTTGTTATCATCCACCCAACTACCAACTAGAAAAAAAGTAGCTTTTATGTTATGTTTATCCAAAATTTTAAGAATATCATCCATGTTATCAGTTCCCCAAGCAACATCAAAACTCAGAGCTATCTTTTTCTCATTTGTATCAACTCTATATATAGGCATTTTTGAGTTATCAGATTTAGAGCACACATATTTTATTCCATAAACAAGAGCAAATATTAGTACCAATAATAGTGAAAAAAATAAAACACTATATATTAAAGCTTTAGTTCTCTTAACTTCTCTTTTCATACTGTTCCCCCTTTTAAATAAATTCTTCTATATTTAAAATTTATTTTTTTTTAGCTCAAAAAAGTACTGTAATATTTAATTTATAGGACAACAAATAAAAAAATAAACTCTATATTAGGCCAATTAAATCCTTTAAAATACTACTTTTTTTAATTTTTTTATATTTTTTACATTTTTACCTTTATTTTTCTGTATATATTATTTTTATTTTGGAGAAATTAGTATTAACATCACATAAATAAAAGTGTTGTTAGACATCATAAACTAATTATTTAAGGAGGAAATTTACTATGTCAAATTCAAACAGAACAGTAGTGCCAGAAGCAAAAGCAGCTTTAAATCAAATGAAATTAGAAATAGCTAACGAAATAGGTTTATCTAACTATGAAAACATAGACAAAGGTAACTTAACAGCTAGAGAAAATGGATATGTTGGTGGATACATGACTAAGAAATTAGTTGAAATGGCTGAAAGACAAATGGCTGGAAAATAGATAGTAAATTTTGACACCTGGGTATCAACAGGGCTGCCGATTGGTAGCCCTGTTTTCTTGTCTTCATTTATAAAATTAATTTTATCTAATTTGTTAAAGATTAATGATACTATACAAATTATTCTTTTAATTTTGTATAAATTAGTTTAATATATTATATATAGAAATAGTTTGACGGAGGATGATATTTATGTTTGAAAACTCATCTGAAGAATTAGCTTATCACAAACTTTTAATTTTGTATATATTGGAAAAAATTAAAATGGATTTAACTAATTCTCAAATAACTCAAGTAGTATTAGAGACTGAAATGATGAATTACTTTTCATTACAACAGCTTTTATCTCAGCTTATGGAATCTAAGTTTTTGACTACATATAAAGACTCTGACAGAGAATATTATGCTCTTACTCAAAGAGGTGTAGAAAGTCTAGAATACTTTTTTAATCGAATACCTACTAGTGTTACTGAAAAAATAGACAAGTATATAGATTCTAATAAAGAAAATTTACTAGCAGATACTCAAGTAAAATCTAGCTTCGTAAAACAAAGTGATAATGAATTTATTGTCAATCTTAGAGTCATAGAAAATCAATCTAACTTAATAGATTTAAATCTAAATGTTTCATCAGAGAAACAAGCAAAACTTATTTGTAACAATTGGAAAAACAATGCATCTTATATGTATGCTGAAGTTATCGACTTACTTATAAGAGACATACATTAAGGCCTACAAACAAACTATAGTTGTAGGCTCTTTTCCTACCTTGATTACTTTTATTAATTTATTATTTGCAGTTTCATATACTTTAACTGAATTTTCTTGAGTATCTGATACAAATAATAACTTTTCATCTTTAGATATTTCTAATCCCTGAGGAATTCCATCTATTTCAATATTTCCAATATATTTACTTGTTGTATAATCCAAAATTCTTACATTATTATAACCCAAGTCAGCAACATAAACTTTTTTCCCACTATAATTAAACCTTATTTCTACTGGCAATAAGAATTCATATAATACCTTTTTTATATCCATACTTACTTCATCAACTATTACAAGCTTTCCATCAAGTGTTGATATATACATTTCTTTCTTTTGTTTATCAAGTGCTATATGCCATGCTCTAAAGTCCATATTGATTTTCTTTTGTATACTTTTATTTATTGTGTCTATACATACTATCGAATTTATACATGGTACATATAACTTTTTACTCTCTCTGTCAAAATCAAATCCATGTGGCATATTATCAACACCAATGATTCCTATTGGATTTAATGTATTTTTATCCAACACATATATGCTATTTGAATCTTCATTTGCTACAAATAGCTCATTATCACTAAGCATAACTTGACTAAGACTTCCTCCTATAGAAACAGTATCAATTATTTTATCATTACTTAAGTCTAAAACATATAGTATTCCATTGCTCGAACTAGGTATGTATATCAAATTTTTTTCCTTTTCTATGCAAAAATGATGTGGATATATATTATCCTCTAATACTATTTCTTTTTCTAGTTCAAGTGTAGAATAATCAACTATACTAATGCTCTTTGATAGGTAGTTAGAAATATAGATTTTCACATAACCCCTCCTCTCTACAATACATATACTACAATAATATATTATTTTATTAGCTTGTATTATGCTTTATAGTTGCATTATTATACATATATTTGGTATTATTATTGATGTTGACACAATGAAATAATAATTAATGGAGGTCTTTTTTATGAAGGTTACTTTTAACCCAAGTGGTGTTTGTTGTAGAGAGATGTTTTTTGAAGTTGATGAAAATAATGTGATTGTTGATGCTGAGTTTATAGGCGGATGTAATGGAAATTTATTAGGGCTTAAGAGTTTAATAATTGGTCAAAATGCTCTTGAAATTGCTGATAAATTAAATGGTATTGATTGTGGAGGTAAGGGTACTTCTTGCCCAGACCAATTATCTAAAGCTATTCGTCAATCTATATAGATATTACTAATATATAGTGATACGCTAATCTAAAAACTGATTTCATTAAAAAAGGAGTTGTCTATTATTTTAGCCAACTCCTCTTTATATATCTTTTATTTATATCCATATATTTATATCTATGTATTTATTTTATAAGATTATAATTTCTTTACCAAAGTTCTAACTGTGCCTATCATATATAAAGAACCTGCACTTATTATAATATCATCTTTGTTTGATGTTTCCAATGTATAATTAACTGCATCTTCTATTTCATGCTTTGATGTTACATCACTTACATATTTTAATATTTTTTCTTTTAATATATCTGAATTTATAGCTCTTGGATTATTAGGAGTTGTTGTCACTACTTTGCTAAATTTAGGCATTAGTATGTCCAAGACACCATCAATATCTTTATCTTCCAACATGCCTATTAATAAAGTTAGTTTTTTGTCTTTAAAATGTTTATCAAGTGCTTTTGCTAAAGATTTTGCTCCATCTTCGTTATGTGCTCCATCTATTATAAATATTGGACTTTCTTTTATCTTTTCTATTCTTCCTGGCCATTTAGTAGTTATAAGACCTTTTCTTATAGATTCTTCACTTATATTATCTAATTTTTTTATATCTTTTAGATATTTTAGTACACTCATTGCCAATATAGAATTATTTATTTGATGTTCACCTATCAACATTATTTCAAGATTCTTATAAGTTTCTCCCATTATATTACAGTCATATATTTGAGAGTTTATGTTTGATTTTTTTATATTTATATCATCAAAATTAACTTCTATGTATTTTGCATTTTTTTCTTTGCAAACTGACTTTATAACATCCTTTGCTTCATCAGTCTGGTCATATACAAGTACTATTCCATTTTCCTTTATTATACCAGCTTTTTCATATGCTATTTTTTCTATTGTATCTCCAAGTATTCCTGTATGGTCTAAACTTATAGATGTTATTACACTTACAAGTGATTTTGTTATTATATTTGTAGCATCATATCTTCCACCTAATCCAACTTCTAAAGCTACAAAATCTAATTTCTGCTCGGAATAGTAATAAAATGCCATTGCAGTAACCACTTCAAATTCAGTTGGATATGCATAACCTTGGCTTACCATGACTTCTATCTTTTCTTTTATTAAACCAATTATTCTAGCAACATCTTCTTGTGGTATATTCTCTCCATTTACTCTTATACGCTCAGTAAAAGTTTCTAGATATGGAGATGTGTATAAGCCGACCTTATATCCACTTTCTCTTAATATATTAGAAATAAAAGAACACACTGAACCTTTTCCATTAGTTCCAGCTACATGTATTATATTTAAAGTTTCTTGTGGATTTCCCAACAGTTCTAATAATTTTCCAATATTCTCTAACCCTAATCTTATACCAAACTTATTGGTTTGTGATATATATTCTAATGCTTCTTCATATTTCATTATCTAATTCCCCCTGTATTGGCATTTTATTTTATGTTATCTAATTATAGTATATTTTTAACTTTTAATCTACTGACAAAGAATACATATAATCTAACACCTTCTACATTAAATTTAGTTAATAAATTTTTATTTATTTTTTGTATTTTTATATCTTTCTACTAATTCAGTTAATGTATATATTGAAACTAAGTCATATTTTGATATATCCATATAATTAAATTTCAAATCAAATCTTTTCTCTAATTTTTCTAATAGATTAAAACAATTATCATAAACTAATCCTATCTCTTTATTAAAAAGACTACATTGAAATAATTTTTCATTCTCAGCTTCAGTATTTAAACACTCTCTAATAACATCCGCAACTTCCATAAGCAGAGCATTTTCCTTATCATATAAATCCACTTTAAAATCTGGAATCCTACTATACTTGTCTAAATCACGACTACTCCAACAATTTTTGGTTGCTAGAGACTCAAGTTTTTTATTTAACGCAGATACTGTTATGTTTGGTTCTTCTGACAATATTTTAGCTATTTTCCCAGTAAATTTTGCAGCTACATAACTATTACATTTTGGTGGCAATCTGAAAGAATTATTTATATCACAACTTATATATGAATTACTATCCATAACACATTGAACATCATATTTTTTATTGTACCAAAAAGAATTCTCTATATCTAAAGTAGAAGCCCTTACACCTATAACATTGTTAAACATAGCTGGATAACTCAAGTCAAAGTTATTGGCTAAGGAACATACTATTATCTTTCCTTTTCTAAACAATTCATAGCAAACTTCAAATAAACCTTTAACACTTTCTACACCTATAACTGATAAACTTAAGTTAATCAGTCTTATATTAGTATCCAAAAGGTATTTTAATGCCTCTTCAAGAACCTTTATATTTGCAATACTATCTTTACCTAAAACTTTTATCACAAATAGTTCTACATCTTCATACTCCTTTTTTATTATTGATGCACAAGCAGTTCCATGACCATCCTCATCATCAAATTTGTCTGATATAAAGATATAGTCATGTATACATTCAAAAGCAATTCCTCCAACTAAGTTATCTTTTAAGTAATCATGTTCTTTATCTATTCCTGTATCTAATACTGCAACCTTAACTTTATTATTCATATCACATATATTCTCCATTACTAAAAGTTTTTAATATATCTACATTAATAGTTCATCTTAAACTTTAATTTATGTGGCACAATTTATCTTTTAAATGCTATATTTGTTGCTAAAAACGTAAAATAAGTACACTATATACTTAATTCATCTTAATTATATCAATTATTGTCATTAAATTGTTAAATATTACGATAAAATTTTTAGTTTTATATCACATTTTAGAATTATTTGTAAAAAGGGGACTGTCTTTTTTATTAGACAATCCCCTTGTATATTTTATTATTTATTATTCACAATTAATTATATTTCATATTTTGTAATTTAAATGTTATATATCTTAATTCTATTTATCTAGGGGAATAATTATCTTTATATGTTGTACAACCCATTTAAGCACTATTCTAAAAATTAATATCCGTAAGTAATATTAAAAAACTATATTTTGTTAGTATCTAAAAAATCCAATCAAATAAAATTTCTCTTGCATGTTAAATAATACCATATATCTATACATTATATCATATTTCAATAAATAAATTGCATAAAAGGAAATCTTTTAATAGAATTAAACTATTTATAAAATCATTACCATAAGTTCTACAGACTATAAGTGAATTTTTGATACTTACAGGCTACCATCTTAATCATTGATATAACTAGCTAAAATAGCTATAATAAAATGAAACAATTATTTATAGAATTTTATAAATATTCATTATTTTTAAGGGGTGATTGTATTTGAAAAAAGACATGTCAAAAAGAGAAATCTTAAAGGAAAGCTTTCTAGCATCAATCCCAATATTTCTAGGATATATTCCCTTAGGACTTATTTGTGGTATTATGCTTCAAAAATCAGGTCTACCAGCCTTCTATATATTGTTTATGTCATTTATAGTATTTGCTGGTAGCTCACAATTTGTAGCTGCTTCTATGCTCGCTTCAAACGGAAGTATTACTTCAATAATTTTAACTACATTTATATTGAATCTTCGCAACTTCCTAATGAGCTCTAACTTACATATGCACATAAAAAATAAGAACATGAAATTTTTAATGTATTTTTGTCATGGTGTTACAGATGAAACATTTGCTATAAACTTAGAAAAATATACTTATGGAAATTGGACTGATACACATGCTTTATACTTAAATAACCTTTGTATAATAGTATGGGCTGTAAGTTGCTTCGTGGGTGCATTTCTTGGAGAGATTGTTCATATAAGCGATTCTGTTGCTGGCTTTCTGCTGACAGCTATGTTCATTACTCTAATAGTTAATCAAATTAAAAATAAAATATATGTACTTGTTTCTATACTTTCTATATTATTATCAGTAGTTTTATATACTTTCTTTAAGAATAGTTTAGTTATTATAATAGCATCTATTTTATCTGCTTTATTTGGTTTTTATATTCAAAAATTAACACATAGAAAGGAATGCAACTATGAATAATAACTACATAATTATAGTTATCTTAGGCATGGCAATTGTTACTTATATTCCAAGAATTTTACCTATGATAATATTCTCAAAAAATGATATGCCTGAATCTATTAAAGATATCATGAAATTTATACCTATTGCTATACTTAGTTCACTAATAGCAAAAGATATTTTCTTTAATGGAGATAATCTATACCTTTCATTTACTAATCCTAAGATTATTTCAGGCATAATAGTACTATTAGTAGCTTATAAATTTAAATCTATTGCAGTATCAATAGCTGTAGGTGCAATATCCATATTTTTATTTGGAATTATATTATAATACTATATACAACATATGATATAGTACAAAATATAAAATATACTATATTGAGGTTAATATTTAAAAATTAAATTAATACAGATTATAATTGGGATACCTTACATATAAAACAATATTGATAACTACTAAATTACAACTTTACATAATAGAAACTGTCTTAATATAGAAAATTTCTTCTACATTAAGACAGCTTTGAATCAATAGCTTTGTGATGACATTAAATATTTTTTACTATATTTCTTTACCTTTTTCAAAATTAATACATTATATCACATAACAAGCTTGTTAAAGTTGCTTTTAAATCTTTAAGTCTGTACTTACTAATAGGTATAAATTTTTCATTAATAGTAATCATATTGTCTCCAATATCTTCTATTCTTCTCAAGTTAACAATGAAACTTGTATGACATCTAAAAAAGCCATTTTCACACAATAACTTTTCCGCTTGTTTCATACTCATATTAGCTTTATAATCTCTACCTGATGTATGTACGACTAAATCTCTCTTTACAGTTTCAACATACAAAATAGAATCTATCAGTATTCTGTTAAATCCTTTTTTATTGTACAAAACTATATAACGCTCCTTCTTTCTTTGAAGGTTGTCAATACAAAGATTTACACCCATTGCGAAATTACTATACTCTATAGGTTTTACTAAATACCTATAAGCACGAACTTCATAACCTTGTGGGGCATACTCTGAAAAAGCTGTCGTAAATATAATCTCTACCTTTTCATCAAATTTTCTTATTTTTTTAGCCACCTCGATTCCATTAATATCTTTCATTTGGATATCCAAAAATATAATGTCAATTTTTTCTGGGTATTTGGAGAGTAAATCTTCTCCACAGGAAAATTCCAATATTTGATAATTTAGACACCTTTCAGACAACAGTTTTTCTGCAAACTCTTTTAGTATGCTTCTTTGTATTTTCTCGTCATCACATATAACTACCCTAAACATAATATCACCTCCAAATCTAAAATATCATTTAGTTTACTTTATTTCAATTTACAAACTGTATCTAACTAGCTTTATATTTAAATTTTGATATAAATTTAAATTGTCTATTAAATTACTCATAACAATTATTTTTGATATATAAACTTATTTTTTGACATATTTATCTTTTTTTTAACTATACAACATAAAAAATATAGGAAAACAAACGCAACATGTATTTATTATCCTATATTAAATATTATAATATATCAATTTTTTATTGATTATAAAGTTCAAAAATATAAAATTAATACAGTCATAATAAGATAAAAATATCACATATCTCTAAAAAATTATAACATCATATTTATCTACATAGAAAGAAAAACATACAAAGAATACATATTTAGTACTCTTTGTATGTTTTTATCCCACACATTTATTTTACTTTAGTTTTTAAATTTGCTAATCTTTCCTCAACAGATTTAATCATTTCTTCAAATTTTTCTTTTTTAGCTTTTTCTTCTTCTATTAAGCTTTCAGGAGCTTTTGCTAAGAATCCTTGATTTGCAAGTTTTCCATTAACTCTCTTTATCTCTCCCTCTAACTTTTTCATTTCTTTAGATAGCCTTTCAATTTCTTTTTCAAAGTCAACTAATTCATTAAGAGGTATGAATATTTCAACACCATCAATAACTACACCAACTGCATCTTCTGGTACATTTGATTTGTCTTTTGCTATCTCAACAGTTGAAGCAGATGCTAAAGTTATAAAATAATCCTTACCAAGTTCAATAGTTTCTATCTTATCTTCACTTGGTACTATTATTAATTTAGCTTTCTTAGAAGGTGGTACATTCATTTCTGCTCTCACATTTCTTATACTTCTTATACCTTCCATTAATAAACTCATCATTTCTTCTTCATCAACCATATTATCTTCTTCATTATATTTTGGCCATTCAGATACTATTATACAACCTTCAACAGTAGGAAGATGAGTATATATTTCCTCTGTTATAAATGGCATATATGGATGTAGTAATTTTAATATTTTTTCAAGTACATAAGTTAATGTATATAAAGCAGCAGACTTAGCATCTGTATCATCTCCATATAATCTAGGTTTTACCATTTCAATATACCAGTCACAGTATTCTGACCAAGTAAAATCATATATCTTTTGTAATGCTATCCCTAAATCAAATTTATCCATATTATTAGTAGCTTCTTTTACAATATTATTGGCTCTTGATATTATCCATTTGTCAGCTAGAGTTAAATTATCTTTTACATTTTCTCTATTTATATTCTTAATTATCTCCTCATCAATATTCATAAATACAAATCTTGATGCATTCCACAATTTATTAGCAAAGTTTCTAGCAAATTCTACTCTTTCCATATAGAATCTCATATCATTTCCTGGGGAATTTCCAGTTGTTAATGTAAATCTTAGTGCATCAGCTCCATATTGCTCGATTATTTCTAATGGGTCGATACCATTTCCTAAAGATTTACTCATTTTTCTACCTTGAGAGTCTCTTACTAAGCCATGAACTAGTACATGGTCAAATGGCTTTTCATTCATACAGAACATACCTGCAAATGCCATTCTAACTACCCAGAAGAATATTATATCGTATCCTGTAACAAGTACACTTGTTGGATAATAATAATCTAATGCATCTGTCTTATTTGGCCATCCTAGGGTAGAGAAAGGCCATAATGCAGAACTAAACCAAGTATCTAGTGCGTCTTCATCTTGTTTAAAATGAGTGCTTCCACATTTAGGACATTTATCTGGCATCTTTTTAGCAACTACTATTTCTCCACACTCTTGACAATAGTAAGCTGGTATTTGATGACCCCACCATAATTGTCTTGATATACACCAATCTCTTATATTTTCTAACCATTGTAAATAAGTTTTATCAAATTTATCTGGAACAAATTCTAATTCTCCTTTTTTAAGAATCTCTATAGCTGGTTTTGCAAGTTCTTCCATCTTAACAAACCATTGCTCTGATAATCTAGGCTCAATTACTGTATGGCATCTATAACAAGTTCCTACATTGTGATTATGCTCTTTTATCTTGATTAGATATCCTTGTTCTTTTAAGTCTGCTATGATGGCTTTTCTACACTCAAATCTATCCATACCTTCATATTTTCCACAAACTTCGTTCATAGTTCCATCTTCATTCATTGTATTTAATTGCTCAAGATTATGTCTTAAACCTACTTCAAAATCGTTAGGGTCATGAGCTGGAGTCATCTTAACAGCACCAGTTCCAAACTCTAAATCTACATAACTATCTGCAACTATTGGAAGTTCTCTTCCTACTAATGGAAGTATTGCTGTTTTTCCTATTAAGTGTTTGTATCTATCATCTTCTGGATTTACAGCTATACCAGTATCCCCTATCATTGTTTCAGGTCTAGTAGTAGCTATTTCCAAGAAGTCTTCACTATCTTTTAATGGATATTTTATATGATAAAAGTTTCCATCCTGCTCTTCATGCTCAACTTCTGCATCTGATAAAGTAGTTTTACAGTCTGGACACCAGTTTATTATTCTATTCCCTCTATATATATGTCCTTTTTCATATAGGTTTACAAAGAACTCTATAACTGCTTCATTGCAACCTTCATCCATAGTAAATCTTTCTTTATCCCAATCACAAGAATCTCCTAATTGTTTAAGCTGATTAACTATTTTTCCTCCAAATTCGTCTCTCCATGCCCAAGCTCTCTTCAAAAATTCTTCTCTTCCTATTTCGTATTTAGTCTTACCTTCTTCTTTTTTTATTCTTTCAACAACTTTAACTTCAGTTGCTATAGAAGCATGGTCAGTTCCTGGAAGCCAAAAAGCTTCATATCCATCCATACGTTTCCATCTAATAAGTATATCTTGAAGAGTATGGTCAAGAGCATGTCCCATGTGCAATTGACCTGTTATATTTGGAGGCGGCATCATTATTGTAAATGGTTTTTTATCTGGGTTTGGTTTAGATTTAAAATACCCTTCATCCATCCATTTTTTATATAGCCTAGCCTCAAAATCTTTAGGATTATAAGTTTTTGATAAGTTCGTATTTTCCATTGTATTGCCTCCTATATTTTTATAAATAAATTTTTTAAATATTTTTGGGAATAAAAAAGAGCCTTTCATCCTCTTTTAAAAGGACGAAAAGCTCGCGTTACCACCTTAATTCCAAAGATTAAAAATTCATCAACACATAATTAAATTA
Organism: Clostridioides sp. ES-S-0190-01; assembly: GCF_020658275.1. Lineage (NCBI taxonomy): Bacteria > Bacillati > Bacillota > Clostridia > Peptostreptococcales > Peptostreptococcaceae > Clostridioides > Clostridioides sp. ES-S-0190-01. Next base: position 90,607 of record NZ_JACVWA010000046.1, read on the forward strand.
ATAATTAATGACAATCTTAATAACTTTGACTCTCAAAGAATTTAACGATTCTAACCGTCTAAACTTACTAATAGTTCAGTTTAGAAACTCCAAAGCTACATTCAGCAAACCTTATACTTAGAAAATCTTACAGCCAGTGAATTTTCCTCTCTTTTAGTAGTATTTACTTACTCCTCTTCTTCTTAGTCTTTAATATTATATATTATTATATACAAATATTATTCTCTTTGTCAATTATTTTTATTTTATTTTTTCTGAATTTTCCCAATTATCATTTTTTATATTCTATGCTAATTATTATAATCTATACTATTTTTTTAAATTATTTTGTCTTACATAGTCAATAATTATTCTATTACTTTATTGACATTTTTACTACTATTTTATCAATTTTATGTTAGTTTCACTTTATATGCTATTTTCCTATATGACATTTTAACTATAATATTTTAAATGTAATTAAGTTATGTATTATATTTTATAAATGCTTTATTTTATATTTTTTAAAGTTCACTATAGGTTTTCTTGCCAGAAGTTTTTAGGCATAACATTCTCTGTAATTGGCAATATAGTATATCCTCTCTCTTTTAAAATTCTTATCATATTATTTAAAGCATTTACACTTTGTTCTTTTTCATGAATTAATACTACTAATTCATCTCTTTTTCTTCCATAATATAAAATATTACTAACTATTTGACTTGTGGACGATTTCCAGTCTTGTGTATCTAAATTCCAATCCCAAATTAGGTAATTATTTGCCATAAGCTTATCGTATGAACCTTCTGGCATATATGGCTTACTTCCATATGGTAGTCTTATTAACTTTGAGCTTTGACCAGTTATATCCTGTAGCGTTTTATTACATGTGTCAAATTCTCCAACTGTTACTTCTGGACTCTTATACAACTTATGTATATCATGACTTACACTATGAAACCCTATCGAATTTTGTTCTTCTAAGACTCTCTTCACCTCTTCTTTGTGCTTTTTCATATTTTGATTAAGCATGAAAAATGTCGCTTTGACATCATTTTCTTTTAAAATATCGAGCAACGCATTTGTATATTTTGATGGTCCATCATCTATTGTTATGTATGCAACTTTTTCAGATGTAGCTCCTGGTCCTTTCCTCTCTTCTTGAGATGTTTTATATATAATTTCTCCTAAAGTGTTATTTTGAGAAAGTAATTCTAATGTAGTTTTATCTTTTGTATTGAGATTTTCAACTGGAACATTGTTAATTTTTTCTTCTAATAATGTCCCAGTTAAAATTAAAACAGCCACAAGAAATACACGTATAATTACATGAAAAACAGTTTTATTATCTTTAATTTTCATCCCCCATATCTCCCTTTTTATAAAAACATAAACTCAAACTAAAAAAATTATTTTTTATATTTATTGTCCTTCTTATTACTTTTTATGTCTCTGCTAAATATTTTCTTTACTTGTTCTTCTTCTTTTTCTCCCAATGATTCTACTCTCTTTATTCCCATAGAAGTTAAAAATTGTAGAACATTTAAATTATCAAATGGTGTTTCCATATTTGTACTTTCACTGTATTCATCAACATTCTTAGTACCTTCTTCTACACTTAAAATACGCTTAGGACCTCCCACACAACCTCCTACGCAACCCATTCCTTCTATGAAAGTAGCCTCTATCTCTTTATTTAAAACTTTCTTCAGACCATCCATACATTCTTTTGTTCCTTCAAATGCTTTTTCTTTAAACTTTATGTTTTTATCAATTCTTCTAACTGATAATTTGACTGCTTTACTTACACCCCCTGTTCTAGCATAAACTCTACCTGAAAGAGATGCTTCTACTCTATTACTTTCATCCATTACTGCTGGATTTAGTTCTAATGCATCAAATATTTCCTGTAATTCTTTAAACGTAAGTACAAAATCAACTGCATCCTTTATATCTTCCAACATTGCTTCTTTCTTCTTTGCCATACAAGGGCCTATAAATACAACTTTAGCCTCTGGATTTAAAATCTTTACAGCTCTACCACAAGCAATCATAGGTGACACAGATGGTGATACCTTATCTAATATTTGAGGAAAACTATTTTGTATTAAGCTAACCCAAATAGGGCAACAGCAACTAGTTATAAAGCATCCTTCTTCGTCCTTTTTCATATGCTCATAATAGTCATATGCTTCTTTTGCAGTAAGCATATCTGCTGCTAAAGCAACTTCTATCATATCTTCAAATCCTATCTTTTTTAATGCAGTTCTTAACTTACCAGGACTTACATCTTTTCCAAATTGACCTACAAAAGCTGGTGCGACTATTGCATATACGGGACTCTTTATATCTTTTAATAGCTTTATCATTGGTATGAATTCAATCTTATCTGATATCGCACCTAATTTACATCTTGACACACAATCACCACAGGCACTACATGTATCTTCCTCATTACAATTAATATGCTTATTTCTTATATTGCATGACTCATCTTCTTTATTATTTTCATCACAATATTTACAAGCATCTGATATTATAGATATTATTGGTCTTTTTACTTCATCCAAATTTACAGCTTCGTGCAATGCATCTTTTAGGTTTTTATCTGTATCTCCTGTTACATCCAATCCCATAGTTACCCTGATTAAATTCACCATAGTATCTTTGTCAAATTGATTATCAAAATGACTATCTAAATTTTCATTTAACTCTTCACTTAAAATTTTTTCAGGCAAGTTTTCAATATCTTCTGTATCCTCATTCCATACTGCCTTTACAAGTTCTCCAAAAAGCTTCATTTTGTATCTTTCTAATATTTTAGAATTATCATTTATAGTATTCATAAAAAATAGTACCTCCGTAAATTAAACTTATATATGTTTAATATTTACAAAGATACTATTTTTTATTTATTATTTATTGACTATTATTGATATGACTTATTTAATTTTTTCAATAATTCTATTTCAAGCATTATTTTCATTAAATGATAGTTAAACACTGGACTTTTTTCTTCATCTACGTTCCAATCCAGTTCATCCACACCATATGTTTTCTTAAGGTATTTATATGTATGCTCTTTTAAATAGAGTTTATTTTCTAGTAACTCTATAGATTGCATGTGAAAGTGGATTTCTCTACATATCCTTAAGGCATTTTCTATTTTTTCTATATTGGTTTCACTTAAACTATAGTCTAGCTCGTCGATAAGTTTTGAATATATTTCTTCCAATTTTTCTACTTCTTCTTCAAATTTTTCTACATCTAGATTTTCTTTTCTAAGTATTTTTTCTTCAATAAGCAACATTGAAAGTTCTTCTATTTTTTTAAACTCATCTATAACACTATTTAGGTAGTTTGGTCTAGCAACATAATAATTAACGAGTACACCAAATAAAACTCCTACAGATGTATCTAATACCCTGTGTAAAGAATAGTATACGGGGTCATTGTTTCCTACACCTAGATGTATGGCTAGAAAAGTGACACAGGCAACAACTACTGACTTTATTTTAAACAGATTACATAGATATATTGAACACATTACACCAAGACCACATAAAAATGGGTCTCCTGCTTTGGTGATAGCAAATAAAAATCCTATTATACCACCCAAAATAGTACCTTCTACTCTATTGATTCCTGTCTTTAAAGAACCTTTTACTGTGTCCTGAACAGAAATTATACATGCTACTAGAGAATAAAACATATTCTCAACCAAATAATTACCAAGAAGCATACATAAAGTTACACTAATTCCTGTCTTTATAGTCCTCATACCCATCTTTTGAAGTTTCAAATTTCCACCTCCTAAAAGCACCTTATATAAAATACGCATCCTCATATTTAATATGTTCCTAGTATATCACAATTTTTTAAATTTACCCATTAATCGCATTTTTTTAACAATTGCTTTTTAATTTAGACAATAAAAAAACTGCTATAAAGCAGTTTTTTATCCTATCTCTACCATTTTACCTTCAATTGCAAAGATTATTTTTTCACATACATTTGTTATATGGTCTCCAATTCGTTCAAGGTATCTTCCTATAAGTAAAAGTTTTACACCTTGATCTATTGTATTTGAATTTTCATGCATTATTTTTAAACAATCAATTTGTACTTGTTCATATAAATCATCTACAATGTCATCTTTACTTCCAACATTATAAGCTATACTTGCATCAAATGATATTAAAGCCTCTCTAGTTTGAGACATCATATTTTTACATTCCTTTGCCATTTTAGGTATATCTATCAACTCTTTTATATAAGCTTCTCCACCTATTTTCAACATTTCTCTAGCTATATTCGCTGCATAATCTCCAATTCGTTCTAATTCTATTGATATGTTTCCCAAAGAATAAATAAATCTTAAGTCTCTCGCCATTGGCTGTTTTAGCACTATTAATTCTATACTTTTATCTCTTATTTCTTCTCTCAATTTATTTATTTCTTCATCATCATCCACTACTTTTCTTGCACCTTCTAAATCTTTTTCTATCATACAAGTTACAGACTTTTCTATTGCCTCTTCACATTTTTCCATCATAAGTACTGTCTGCTCTTTTAAAGTATCAATACTTATATCTAAACTATTATTGACCATTGTCTAACTCCTTTATAGTTATATATTTTAACCGAATCTACCTGTTATATAGTCTTCTGTTCTTTTATCCACAGGAGTAGTAAACATAGTTTTTGTATCACTAAATTCTATAACCTCTCCATTTAGGAAAAAAGCTGTTTCATCTGATATACGAGCAGCTTGTTGCATATTATGTGTAACTATGACTATTGTATAGTCCTTTTTCAAATCTTCTATAAGTTCTTCTACTTTTAATGTTGAAATTGGGTCTAAAGCAGATGTAGGTTCATCCATAAGTATAACTTCTGGTCTCATAGCAATTGCTCTCGCTATACATATACGTTGTTGTTGTCCTCCAGATAATCCTAATGCAGATGATTTAAGCCTATCTTTAACTTCCTCCCAAATAGCTGCTCCCTTCAAACTTTCTTCTACTATCTTGTCTAGTTGCTTTTTATCTCTTAACCCATGCGTACGAGGTCCATATGCAACATTATCATATATACTCATAGGAAATGGATTGGGTTTTTGAAATACCATTCCTACTTTTGTACGAAGGTTTATAACATCATCTGAAGTATAGATATCTTCTCCATCAACGGAAATAGTCCCTGTAATTGTTACATTTTCTATTAGGTCATTCATTCTATTTAATGTTCTTATAAAAGTAGATTTTCCACATCCAGATGGACCTATTAAGGCAGTAACTTTATTTTCTTTTATATCCATATTTATTTTATTTAGAGCTTGTTTGTCACCATAAAATAAATCCAAATCTTTTACACTCATTTTTATTTTATTGATTAATTCCATCATTCACACCTCTTAAATTTAATAATTAGCCTTATTTAACTTCTTAGCAACAAATCTTGCTAACATATTTAATACTAATACAATTACTATTAAAACAATACCTATACTAGCTGCTGTTGCTATGTCTCCACTCTCTTTAGTTAGTAAGTATGAGTGTACAGTTAGTGTTCTTGCACTATCAAATATTCCTCCTGGCATCTTAGCTACAGTACCTGCTGTAAGTAGTATAGCAGCTGATTCTCCAATTATACGACCAACTGACAATATTACTCCTGACAAAATTCCTGGTACTGCACTTGGAAGTACTACTTTATATAAAGTTTGAAATTTAGTAGCTCCTAATGCTAGAGATGATTCCCTATATGATTGAGGAACTGTCTTTAAAGCTTCTTCTGTTGTACGAATTATTACTGGTAATATTATTATTGCAACTGTAAGTGACCCTGCAACTATTGAATATCCCATTTTTAAAGTAACTACAAAGAAAATTCCTCCAAATAATCCATAAACTATAGATGGTATTCCTGATAAACTTTCAGTGGCAAACCTTATAGCTGTAACTGCTTTTCCTTTTTTAGCATATTCTTGTAAATATATAGCTGCTAAGATTCCTATTGGTGTTGCTACAATTATAGAAACCAATACAGTATATAATGTTGTAATTATCATTGGGAATATACCACCATCACCTGATGCTGAATAATTACTAAATAAGAAGTTAAAATTCATATTTCCGATTCCCTTTATAAATATAAATCCTACTATAACTACTAGTGATACTATTGTAAATAATGCTGATAGATATACTAATAATTTCAATATATTCTCTCTGAACTTTCTCATCTTAATTTACCGCCTTATTTGAAAGTTTATTTAAAACTAAGTTTAAAATTAATATAAATGTAAACAATACTACTCCAGTTGCAAATAACATTTCTTGATGTGTCCCAAATGCATATCCCATTTCAAGTGCTATATTAGTTGTAAGTGGTCTTACACTATCTGTTATAGAAGTTGGCATAACTGGTGAATTTCCTGCAACAAGTATTACTGCCATTGTCTCTCCTAAAGCTCTTCCTACGCCTAGTACTACTGCTGCTAATACTCCAGACTTTGCAGCTGGTAATACAACTTTAAATATTGTTTCTATTTTTGATGCACCAAGTGCTAATGAACCCTCTTTATATGCTTTTGGTACTGCTCTTATAGCTGTTTCTGATACAGATATTATTGTTGGAAGCATCATTACTGCTAATACTATTATTATTGCTAATAAACTCTGTCCTTTTGGAAGATTAAATATACTTTGTATCATTGGAACTATTACTGCAAGGCCAAACACCCCATATAGTACTGAAGGTATACCTGCCAGAAGTTCAACTGCTGGTGACATTATTTTTGCTAATCTTTTAGGTGCTACTTCTGCTATAAATATAGATGTTAATATTCCAATTGGTACTCCTATTATAAGTGCACCAATTGTAGCAACTATTGATGCTGCTATCATAGATGATATTCCAAACTTATTAGCTGAAGGAACCCAATCCGCACCTGTTAAAAAATCTATAAATGAGTATCCCTCAAATATAAAAGGTCTTAACCCTTTATAAAATACAAATCCTATTATCAAAAGTAAACTTGCGACTGCTACTAAAGCACTTAATAGAAATATATTTTTTGCTACTTTTTCGACTATATATTTAGTCTTATTTCCATTATTGTCATTTTTTTCTAAACCTACTAACCTAGATTTTACTATCATAATATCCTCCCATTAAAATATACCTATTTATTTTCGTTCTGTATTTAAAATTTAAATTTTTATAAGTTCGTCATTATTAAATTTTCTATATTTTTATTCTACTTTTTTTAAGTTAAATCTATATTAGGTTTAAGTTAAACAAGTGTAAAATTATATTCACTTTTTTAACATTAATTTTACTTTTTGGACTATATTTGACATTTACTTTACAATTTAACTATATTTGGCAACAATAAAATAGCAGATATAAGTAATAATACGTACTACACGTAATTTATTATTTATATCTGCTATTAAAATTTGTTAACTAGATTTAACCTTTTATAATCTATATATTTATTATTCCTTATTAAAGTAATACCCTGCTCCTCTTATTGTTATGATTTTTTGAGGATTTTTGTAATCTTTCTCTATTTTCTTTCTCAGTCCGTTCACTGCAACTACTACACTATAATTATCCTCTAGATAATCATTTAACCATACATGTTCATATATCTCTTTGGTAGTTAAGGTCTTTTCTGGATTCTCTATAAAATAGTTCAACAACTTATTTTCTGTTGGAGTTAATTTTATTACTCCACTTGTTCTATTGTATTCTTCTAATCTTGTATTGCTTTCATTGTTATTTATATATGAATTTACTCTTCTTAAAATTGCTTTTACCTTTGCATATAGTATTTCCAAATTTAAAGGTTTGATTAAATAATCATCACCACCAGAATTTAAAGCATTTAAAATACTTTGGTCTTCATTTATATAAGTCATATAAACAATCGGACACGTAGTTACATTTCTAATCTTTTTACATAAAGTCCATCCATCACCATCAGTTAAGATTATTTCTAAAAATATCAAATCGTATTTATTGCTAAATATTTTTCCAATAGCTTCTTCACAGTTATACGCCAAATCTACATTTATTCCTTTTTGCTCCAAGAAATTTTTTAATTCCTGGCAATTATTCTTGTCTCCATCTATTATTAATATCTTAGTTTGCATTATAATCACTCCTAAATATCATTATTCTTTTATATTAAATAACTATTTATTATAAAAAACATAAACTTAATTTTATTGTAAAAACAGTTCCTTTTCCCAACTCTGAATCTACAAAAATCTCTCCATCATGCTCTCTTATAATGGATTTAACAATATATAATCCTAACCCTTGACCTTTTGAAGTACTATTGTCCCTTTCTGTAAAGAATCGGTCAAATATCTTTGGTATATTTTCTGCTGGTATACCTTTACCATTATCAGAAATTTTAATAATTGCAAATCCATCTTCTTTATTCACTGACAAAATTATTTTCCCATCAAATGAAGTAAAGCTCAAAGCATTATAAATTAAATTTTCAAATGCTCTAGCCAATCTTTCTTTATTTACTTTTGCATATATTTTTTTATCTAATATATAAACTTCAAAATTTACACCACATGCTTGTGTATCTGGTAAATTATTTTCATATACCTCTTTAATAAAATCATTCAGACATATTTTTTCACTAAGACCAATTTTTTTATCTTGTAATGTAAATTCTTGTAAACTACGTACTCTATTTTGAACTTCATTTGATTTTTGGTTTATTGCATAAAGATAGGTTCTTGTCTCCTCATCTACATGAATATTCCCCACCTTTATTAAATCTATAAATGCCTGTATAGCTGAAACAGGTGCCTTTAAATCATGTGCTACATCTGCCAAGAATTTTTTACGTTCATTTAATAGTGTTGTAAGTTCATTAGTTCTTACTTCAACTTCATGCTCAAGATTTTGTGTGAGTTTTTCATTTTCTTTTATTATTATTCTATTTCTATTTATCATCATAATAGAAAACAAAATAACTATTAAAAAACCACAGTATTCTGTTTGCCATCCTGTAAATATAGGTTCAAACCTATTACTAGTCACTACATCAAATAATATACTGACACCAAACACTATGTTTGCTGAAACTAAAATATAGGAGCTTAATTGCTCAAAGTATGTTTTTTTATAAATTGAAACTATTGAAGACATCAATATATAAATAAATACAACATATTTATATATGTCTATTAATTTTCCATAGATATTAACAAAGTATATATCATATGGAAGAAGAATAACTGGTATCACAATGGATATGATACACATAGTAATTCCTAATGGTAAAATTAAAAATCTATATACTTTATTTCTTTCAATTTTGGATATATTTCCATTTATACAAATAATACATAAAACTGCTATAAAGTATGATGAATCTTCAACTGCATATGTAAAGTTCACTAAAGGAAGCCCCATTAAATGTATAAAAGGATATGACACGTGTATAGCAAAAAAAATACACATACATCCAAAGTATAAATATAGCTTGCTTTGTTTTGAAAGTACCCAAACAGCTAGAGAAAATATAGCTATTGCAATAGTTGTAAAACAAATAACACTATAAAAAACTAATCTATAAAATATCATATTACTTACATCTTTTGTTTTTCCTAATGCAGGTGGATAATACAAACCGCTATAATAATGTGAGAAATTGGACACATTGATTATAATTTCTGTATCTTTCTTTGCAACAAAACTTACTACTGTGTTTTTAATTTTAGGTCTATATCTTTCTGTACCTATATCTCCTAACTTAGAGACTATTTCACCATTTATCCAAACTTCACTTGAACAAAAGATTTCTGGAAGTTCTAGGCTTAGTACTTTGTCTTTACCTTCATTTTTTATCCTCATGCGATAAGTTGCATTTCCATATGGCGATTGTTTTTCTTTTCTCATGGAAAAATCTGGATATTGTCCTATAAAAATATATTCTGGTTTTATATGTTTCTCTCTAAAATCTTTTGGCTTAAATATCTTATGGTTATAAAATTCCCAATCATCTATTAGAAAAACAAGTTTATTTTTAGAAAAAGTATCCTCATCTATAGTTAAAATTCCATCACTTGCTCTAATAGACTTATATGTATATTTATTATCATATTTATAAAGAAAATTTAATCCTATTATTGCCAACAGAGAGACTATCAATACAATGAGAGTTCCTTTTAGTACATTAGACTTTTTCATTGCATTAACCACATCTCTTTCTTTTGTAGTAATATTAAATGATAAAATAAGAACTATTTATTGCTTACATTATCTTGCTTATGGTACAAACTTATATCCTTTACCCCACACGGTTTGAATATATTGATGCTCTCTGCTTAAAGAATTAATTTTTTTCCTCATCTGTGCAATATGAACTTGTACAGTATGTTGATCTCCAACATCAGGCATTTTCCAAACTTGATTATATATCTCTATTTTTGAAAATACTTGTTCTTTATTTTCAGCTAAAAATAATAGTATTTCAAACTCCATGGTGGTTAAGTCAATACCCTTTTCATCAAAGGTTACTTTTCTTGAATTTACATTTATTACTAGGGATGAAAACTTTAACACATTAGGAACTGATGTAATGTTTTTATATTGCCTCATCCGAGCATAGATTCTAAGTTCAAGTTCTTTTAAGCTATATGGCTTTGTTATATAATCATCTCCTCCAGATAAAAAACCTTGCACTCTTTCCTCTTCATGTTCGTAATTAGATAAAAATATTATAGGTATGTTAACCTTTTCTTTTATAGCATTACATATTTTATATCCATCTGAATCTGGTAGTGCAATATCTAGTATTATACAGTCTAAAACTATACTTTCTACTATCTTCATTGCACGTTTAGCAGTCTCTGCTGTGTATACGTTAAAACCTATGTTAGAAAAATAAATTTGATTTATGTTTAAAATATCAACATCATCATCTACAACTAATAAGTTATACATTACACCACTCCATTCAAAAATATTTTAATCATAATCTAAAGTTATAAGTATTACAAATTATAATGTTTTACCTCTTATCTAACTAATATTATTATTTTATAATATCTTTACAAACTAGACTATAAAACTTAAGTATTTTTGAATAATTCTTGAACATTGTCTTAAATATTAAGCATTCATTATTAAATACTAATCAAAGTCTCCGATTGTTGGAAAATGGAACTTAAAATCATTATATCTCATATATATACGATATTTATAGAAACTTGTCCATTAGCCAGTTTGAGTATTGATTTATACGATTTATATGGTTATAATATAAAATAAATTGTATTATTTTGGTAAGTACATTGTTATAAAAAAATTATATTATGTATTTTAATTGATTATAAAATTATTATATCTTCGTTATAATTGCATTATATTTTTTAAAAAATTTCCCTTTTCCAACAAAGGGCTACTTTGGCTAAATATAGCCATTTATATATATAAGTAAAGTTATTAAAGCTTATAATTTTCAAATTTCATATCAACTATGTTAAATTTAAAACAAAAAAAAGGCTATGTAATATAAAATTATATTCATAGCCGGTTGCACCACTAACTCCATATACCTCTAGATGCCCAATAATAAGATATACTTCTCAGTTTCTAAAATATTTTCATTAAACTTGTTTAAATTGTTCTGATAAATTTCATTTCTATTCTAACATTGTAATATTATCTTGTCAATATTTACATATTTTTTAAATATAATGTACTAACTATATATATTTTTTATTTAAAAATGTTTATATTTCTATCATCAATAATAGACAATACCCTGCAAGTTATAGTAGCATTTTTATAAGCTGACTTTGCAGGGTATCATATATTTTTTTATGTTAAGTTTTTATCTTAATAATTAGCTTTATCTTATTGATTAACTTTAATGAATCCTTTTTCTGAAACAAGTGCTTGTCCTTCATCACTCAATATATAGTCTATCAAAGCCTTACCTTTTTCTGATAATTTATCTTCTTTATTAACTAATATAAATGGTCTTGATATTGGATATTTATTAGCTATTACATTGGCATCAGTTGCATCAACATCATTTACTTTTAAACTATTTACTTTCTCATCAACATATCCAAATGATATATATCCTATAGCATTTTTATTTCCTTCAACTGTAGTTTTTATATTTCCTGAACCATCACTTATTTGTGCATCTTTAGTCAATTCTTCTGACTTGAATCCTACAATTTCTTGGAATCCATCTCTAGTTCCTGAACCTTCTTCTCTTGATACTATTACTATTGGTTCATCATTTCCATTAACTTCTTTCCAGTTAGTTATCTTTCCTGTGTATATACCTTTTATTTGGTCCATTGTAAGATTTTTTACTGGGTTGTCTTTATTAGTTATTAATGCTATACCGTCTATTGCTATCTTAGTTTCCTTTAATCCAGCACTTTTTTCTTCATCTTTTAAATCTCTTGAACTCATACCTATTTCAGACGTTCCTTCTATTGCATTTTTTATACCTCCAGAAGAACCAATTTGTTGTACTTCTACACTAACACCTTGATTTTTTTCCTGAAACTTCTCTCCAATAGTTTCCATAAGAGGCCCTATTGAAGTTGAACCTGAAACAGAAACTTTATTTGAATCTCCTGAACCTCCAGAGTCAGAACCACATCCTACTGCTAAGACTCCAACCAACATTGTACTAGCTAAAAGAACTCCTATTTTCTTTTTGAACATTTTACTTACCCCCGCTTATATTTTAATTTTTTTGTTTTCATATTTGCTATATTTTAATAATACATATTTTTTGTTAAGTGAATATTAGAGCGAGGTTAAGTAAATGTAAATATTGTTAAATACATGTAAAAATTTAATTTTATATAGTATATTTAAAATTAGATTAATTTTTTTAAGTGTTTTCCAATCAACACTAGTATAATACATCATATAATATTCTTATAATTTTTTATCTAAGCTATTAATTTATCATATTTTATAATTCTTTTTCTAATTTATTAACCAAACTAGCAAACACATTTAAAGCTTCTTCTATAGATTGTTTTTTCGTCATATCTACACCAGCAGATTTCAATTGTTCTAAAGGATACTCTGACCCTCCACTTTTTAAGAAGTTTATATATCTATCTACAGCTTTACTACCTTCTGAAAGTATCTGTTGACTTAATGCACTTGCAGCAGAAAATCCTGTAGCATACTTATACACATAGAAATTTGAATAAAAATGTGGAATTCTTGCCCACTCTATCCCTATTTGCTCATCTACTATTGCAGATTTTCCATAATACTTCTCATTTAATTTATAGTATATATCAGTAAATTCATCAGCAGTAAGTGGCTCTCCACTTTCTACTCTTTCATGTACAATTTTTTCAAATTCAGCAAACATAGTTTGTCTATAAACAGTAGTCCTAAATTGCTCTAAATAATAATTTAATAGATATATAGTTTCATCTTTAGACTTAGAATTTTCTAATAAATAATTTATAAGAAGTAATTCATTTAATGTAGATGCAACTTCTGCAACAAATATTTTATAATCTGAATATAAAAATGGCTGACTTGTTCTCGAATAATGGCTATGGACAGAATGACCTAATTCATGAATTAATGTAAATAGAGAGTTAAGGTCATTTTTATAACTCATTAATATATAAGGATGTGAATCATAGCTTCCCCAAGAGTAAGCTCCTCCTTTTTTACCTTCATTATCATATACATCAATCCAACCTTCTTCAAATGCATTTTTTATAACTTTTAAGTATTCTTCTCCTAAAGGCTTAAGTGCCTCTAATATAATGCTCTGTGCTTTTTCATAAGGTATATCCATATCAAATTTATCAGTTAGAGGAACATATAAGTCATACATGTGTATTTCATTTAATCCCAAGAACTTCTTTTTAAGTTCAACATACTTATTCAAAGTAGGAATACTTTCATCTATTGCTGATATAAGATTATTATAAACCTCTAAGCTTACATCATCTGAAAATAGCGATGCTTCTATTGCTGAATTATATTTTCTAGTTTTTGCATAAAATATCTCTGACTTTATTCCACCATAAAGTGTTGAAGCAAATGTGTTTTTATATTTTCCATAAGTAGAAAATTCTCCTTCAAAAGCTTCTTTTCTAACTCTTCCATTTTTACTTTTTATAAATAGAGAATAGTTTGAATGAGAAAGTTTAACCTTATTACCTTTTTCATCCTCTATCTCAGGAAATTCCATATCTGCATATGCTAACATATCATATACATTTTCTGGAACTGTTGATAATTCAGATGTAGCTGCAAGTATCTCTTCTTCTTTTTCACTCAAAGTATGAGGCTTATCTCTCAATATATCTTTTATATATTTTGTATAAAATGATAACTTCTCATCCTTCAAATATTCATTTAATCTGTCTTCTTCTATGGACAGTATCTCTGGAACTATATAAGAAGTAGCCACTCCTAAATCAGTTGATAACATTTCTGTCTTAGTGGCTCTTCCTTGATTATCATTGATTCTAGTATCTTCATGTTGTTTCATATGAGTATATACATATAGATTCTGGATGATTCTAGATGCATTTTCAGAGATACTTAATACTTTGTATAAATTTTCCTTACTCTCAGAAAATTTACCTTTGTATTCTTTTACTTCTTGAATAAGATTTTTTACTTTACTTATGTCTTTTTCAATATCTTCTTTAGTAGAGTACATCTTATCTATTTTCCATTTGTATTTTTCTTCTATCGTACTTCTATCAGTTCCCATATTATACACCTCTATTTTAATTCATTTTTATATTTTATTTACTTTACAAAATATATTGTATATATTTTAGTCCAAATAATCTACATTTATTACTCCTTCTATCATATTTATTTCTTTCATAACATCATGTAAGTGTATTCTCTTATCATAAGATATAAAAAAGTTTACTTTCCAATATTCTTCACTACGACATTCTATTTCCATATTCCTTACAATAAGTTGATTTTTTTCAAATTTATCATATAAAAAAGGTATTGAATCTAAATTATTTATTTTTAATATCAATACATTTTTTTCTTGACTAAATAGAAACGTATTTAGTATCCTAAGCACAAATAATGCTATCATTACAAACAACCATCCTAAAATTGCTAGTTCATAATAACCATAACCAACTGCTATACCAATACATGCAGTTGCCCACATACCAGCGGCTGTAGTAAGCCCCTTCACTCCACCTTTGTTCTTTAGAATTGCTCCTGCACCTAAAAAACCAATTCCAGACAACACTTGAGCAGGCATTCTTGCTGGGTCAGCATTTGTATATAAACTATAGTCAGACAATAACTGGATTGAAGTTATTGAGGTAATACAAGAACCTATTGCTATTAATATATGTGTTCTAAATCCTGCAAATTGCCTTATCTTTTCTCTCTCTAGTCCTATTATTCCTCCTATAACTAATGCTAATAATAATCTTATTGCTATCTCCTTAGTTCCTATATCACCCATAATATAAAACCTCCTGACCCAATTATAATTTATATCATATAAATAACTTCTACATCATATCATACAGATAATTTCTATATCAGAAATAACATCTTATACTTTAATATTATTATTAGTATATGATAAATAGTAATATCTGTTAATTTTTAATACAAAAAAACCCACAACTGTGGGCTATTTGCTTAAGTACATGTATTTATTTATTAATATATCTATTTTCTTACTTGATTCTACGAGCTCTTCTTGAAATATTTCTGGATATTCTATGTATGTATTTATCTCTTCCCTAACTGCTTCAATTTCATTTTTTAACGCTTCTAATTCATTGTTCGCCATAATAATCACCACTATTACAAATTTGTATATTTTTATATACATTTTATCAAACAATATTATATTTTGTCAATATTATGTCAATAAAACTTACTATAAAAATGCTTTAATTTGGGCACCGTATACCTAGATACTAATCCTACAAACATACCCGTTACTAATGATGCCATTAACATAAATGGCAAGTATCCTATAGCAAGTATATTTTCTATTATTAAACTTGCAACTATTAATTGACCTATATTATGCCCTATTGCCCCTAAAATACTTATTCCTATCATTGATAATCCCTTTATTTTACTTGCTAAATACATAAATAAAAGGCTCAAATAAGCTCCTCCTATGCTAAATAAAAGATAAGATAGAGGACCTGCAAATATTGATGACAAAATTACCCTGATAGTAACAATTATAACAGTATCTCTGACACCTAACAACATTAATGAAATTAAAGTTATAATATTACTCAAACCCAATTTTGCTCCTGGAAATATAATTATAAGAGGGTTTGGTATATATGTCTCTAGTACATATAAGGCTAAACTGTATCCTATCATAAGACCTAAAAATGTCATTTTTCTAGTTTTCATTAAGTTAATTCCTCCAAATTTTATATATCATATTACATTATAATACAAAATATATAAAAACACCTAATTTAGACTAAAATATTCTATAATATATTTAAAGTAAATATCATCAATTTGAACTTGTAATTCCCCCTATAATCCTTGACTTTTTGTATCATACTTGTTACAATTTTAATGATAATGAATTTCATTAGGAGGTGTTAATAATGACTGTTTACGATTTGAAAATAGGAGAAAAAGGACTTATTAATAATATAGATGGAGATATTAAATTATCTAAAAGATTACTTGCACTTGGATGTATAAATAGTACTGAAATAGAAGTTAAAAAAGTTGCTCCATTTGGAGACCCAATTATAATTAGATTTAGAGGATTTGACTTAGCTATTAGAAAATCTGATGCTAAAAATATTTCTTTACAATAATAGAGGAGGAGCTACCTGTGATTAATGTAGCATTATTAGGAAACCCGAATGTTGGTAAGACTACTGTTTTCAACCTACTTACAGGCTCAAATCAGTATGTTGGTAACTGGCCTGGTGTTACTATTGAGAAAAAAGAAGGATTTATTGGGAAAGAAATAAAGGTTGTAGATTTACCTGGTATATATGCAATGGATACTTTCTCAAATGAAGAAAAGGTTTCTAAGTCATATTTAGAAAATGAAGATGTTGATGTAATAGTGAATGTAGTAGATGCTTCTAACTTATCAAGAAATCTCTACTTAACAACTCAACTTATGCAATTTAATAAACCTATCGTTATACTGCTTAACATGTTAGATATTGCAGAATCTAAGGGTGTTAATATAGATGATAAAAAATTAAGTGAAGAACTTGGAGTAATTGTTGTTCCAATCATCGCAAAAAAGAAAGATGGCGTAGAAAAAATAGAATCAGAAATTAAAGATGCTACTAAAAAATCATTTAAATATCGAACAGACTTTGGAAGCGAAACAGAAACGTATAAGAAGTTAGAATCTATCTTATCAAGATGTACAAAGACTACATATACACACACAAAATCTATCAGTGATAAAATAGACAATATAGTTTTAAATCCTATATTAGCCTATCCAATATTTATTGGTGTATTGTTTCTTTTATTTAAGTTCACCTTTGATTGGGTTGGAGGCCCACTTCAAGAGGGCTTTGCAGGCCTTATAGAAGCTTATATCTCTACACCCGTTAGTGATATGTTAGCTAACTCTAGCCCATGGTTTAAATCACTTATTGTTGATGGAATAATTGGAGGTGTTGGTGGTACTTTACCATTCTTCCCTTTAATATTTACATTATTCTTTGGTATATCTCTATTTGAAGATAGTGGATATATGTCAAGAACAGCATTTTTGATGGATAAAGTTATGAGAAAGGTTGGTCTATCTGGTAAAGCTTTTATACCCATAGTTATGGGTATGGGATGTTCTTCTCCTGCTATAATGGCAACTAGAACACTAGAAAGTGAAAAAGACAGAAGAGTTACAGCTCTTATTGCACCACTTATGACTTGTGGAGCAAAGCTACCTATATATGCATTATTTGTAGCTATATTTTTCCCACACAATGCTGCTTTAGTAACTACATCATTATACTTGGTCGGTATCATTATGGCAATTGTGGTTGCACTAGTTTTAAATAAAACAGCTTTTAAGACAGAGGCTGAACCATTTATATTAGAGTTACCAGAATATAGAATACCTACTATAGACGCACTTATTAAAAATACTTGGAATAAATCAAAAGGTTTTTTAATAAGAGTAGTTACTGTAATGTTTGCAATGTCAGTTGTTATTTGGGGACTTTCTTCATTTAATGTATTTGGATTTACAGAAGATATAAATGTAAGCTTTTTAGCTACTATAGGTCATATTATATCTCCTATATTTAAACCTCTTGGTTTTGATGACTGGAGAACTTCAGTTGCTATCTTAAGTGGTCTTGGAGCAAAAGAAATCGTGGTAAACTCTTTGAATATACTATATGGTAATTTGACTGTTGTATTACCAACAATATTTAATGGTGTTACTGCATATACATTCTTAATATTTACAGCTCTATATACTCCATGTATAGCTGCTCTTGCAACTATGAAAAAAGAATATGGAAATAAAATGATGTTTACATCATTTGCATATCAGTTTATATTAGCATGGATAATGGCTTTTATAGTTAAAAGTATTGGCGGAGTATTATTTATGGGAAATTCAATAATGGAGGCTTTAATCGGCGGAATAATCATAGTTCTTGCATTTTTAATTTTGTTTAATAAATTTAAATCTACCAAAAATGGAAATAGCTGTAGTGGATGTTCTGGTTGTTCTGGATGTCCAAGTACTAATTCTTGCTCAGGTGAGGAAAACAGTAATAAAAAAAGTAGTACACACTAATATGTAAATATTTTAATTTAAAAATAAATTTAAAGAGCTATCTTTCAAAAATAGTTCTTACAAAAATCTTGTTATAACAATATAGAAGCTATCACACAAACAAATGTAAATTGTTGTGTAATAGCTTCTTTTTTACTTATTTAGCCTCTTATTACCTAACTTCATGTTCAACTCCCTATGTTTCTACAAATCAATCTTCTTTTGTTTTTACCTCATATGTTTCTTCACCATCATATAATTCTTTGAATAATTTTGCAGTTTTTTTACCTGCTTTTGCATAAGCTTTTCCAACTTCAACACCAGTTTCATGGTATGCTTTCCCAATTTTTTTAGAAGAAGATACTATATTTTCTATTTCTTTTTTTATACTATTCATATAAAATTCCACCTTTCCAAAAACTTGATTTTTATTTTAGATAGAGTATACTATTATATAATATTATACACAATGTATAAATTATAAATATTTTGTATAGTTCTATACAAATTAAATAAATTTTGTATGAATTTATACATATATCAAAAAATTATTGGAGATAATTAGAAGATGAAAAAAGAAAGAAGAGATATAAGAAAATCAAAAGAAGCAATAAAGCAAGCATTTATTAAACTAAGTATAAATAGTGATATTAGTAAAATTACTGTGAAAGAAGTTTTAGAATTAGCTGATGTAAGTAGAGGGACATTTTATGCACACTTTAAAGATATTTATGATGTTCAAGAACAAATAGAAGAAGAGCTATTCAATAAATGTATAAGTCTAATGAAGGAAAGTAATATTTATGATATTGTTGAAAATCCATATCCTCAAATTTTAGAAATTGTTACCTTTTTCCAAGAACATGCAAACACAATTAAAAATTTATCTTGTAATGGTAAAAGTACATCCTTTTTTTATAAATATAAAGAAATACTGAAAAAAGGCATTCAAGAAAGTAGTCATACAATAGAAGATAAAGAAACAGTTGATATTTTGGATGCTTGTATTATAGGAGGAATTATAGATGGGTGTTTAGAAATGATTTCTAAAGAATATAGTGGAAATAATTCAGAAACAGAAGAAAAAACTGCAAAAATTATTAGTATATTTATTACAAAAGGTATGCATGGACTGAAAAATAAAATATAAAATAAAAATTCCTATGGTATCATTAAAAAACCATAGGAATTTTTATTAATTATGGTTATAATTATTGATTAATTAGAACCATAAACTTCTTCTTTTGTATAACATTTGCTATCAATTAGTATCTTATCTAAATTTTCTTTTATAACCAAGCGTCCAATAATAAGACTCTCTGGTATTGACTTTTCAGTACCATTATCCAAAGTGTTAGTATAATTAATTCTTTCTCCTCTAGCCACGTAATAGGCTTCATTTATAGCGGTTTATGCTAATACCTTTCCGTCCATATATAGTACTTGATTGTATTCCTGCAATGATTTGTTTCGCTGTTTCTAACTGGGCATCCATACCTGTAGTATCTTTAGGTCTTATAATTAAGACATATATACAACTGTCAATTAGCTCTATGCACACTTCATTTTGTGTTTTTCTATCTTTAATAGAACTAAGACATATATCAATTTCAACACCAAGTTCTTTTGCTAGTTTTTCCATATATCAAAAACCGTTAAAATAATAGATTCTATTGGCTATTTATATAAATCTTTTATTTTAAAATAAAATTCATATTATCAAACTAATATTTAAAAAGATTAATACATATTTATATAATCTGTAAAAAATCAAGATGAAGATTACTTCTTTTTTATTAGTAGAATTATAATTGTTAATACATATAAATAATGTCTCAAAATAAACTACAAAATTCATTTTGAGACATATATTTTTATCTTATTCTTAATTTACTATTTGCTCATATCTTTAGATTTATCTATGCAAGCGACAATAGATTTTATAACTGCTGATCTAAATCCTTCTTCTTCTAACACTTTAACTGCTTCTATAGTAGTTCCTGCTGGAGAACAAACCATATCTTTTAATTCTCCTGGATGTTTTCCAGTTTCAAGAACCATCTTAGCTGAGCCCATAACAGCTTGAGATGCAAATTTATAAGCTTGCTGTCTTGGCATACCAGCTAGTACTGCTGCGTCTGCAATAGCTTCTATAAACATAAATACATATGCAGGAGAAGAGCCGCTAATACCTGTAACTGTATCCATTAAATATTCTGCTACTATTTCTGCTTCTCCGAATGATTCAAATAGAGCTTTAATCATATTCAATTCTTCATCAGTAACATTTGAATTTTTACAAAGAGCTGACATACCTTCTCCAACAAGTGCTGGAGTATTTGGCATTACTCTTACTATCTTTTTATCTGAACCTATAATACTTTCAAGAGTTTCTATAGTTTTTCCTGCTGCTATTGATACTATTATTTTACTTTCATCTATTAATTCTTTAAGTGGAGCTAAAGCTTTTTCACATATATTAGGCTTAAGTGCTACTATCACTACATCTGAATTTGCAACAGCCACCTTTGAATCAGTTGTAGTATTTATTCCAAATTGTTCTTTTACTTTATCTAAAGCAACTTGACTTAAGTCTGATACAGTTATATCTTCTGCTTTTACTAATCCTGATTTTACTATACCACCTATCATTGCACTTCCCATATTTCCTGAACCAATAAATCCTAAAGTTTTCATATCAAATCTCCTCTTTTTCTATTAGTTTTTATTTTAAAGTAGCTAAATTTATAATATTTTAACTGCTTAAAATTATCTTAGTTATTATAAAATATAATTTTATTATGATTATTATAAATTACTTCTTTATATAGTTTATTAAATATAAATTTAACGATTTTTTCATTAAACTCAACGAGCTAACTTCCCATCCAGAAAGTTAGCTCAGAATTAATCTAAAATTTTTTAAAATGGTATCTGGTAATATATACTATTATACCAGTTACATTTTTATATAGTAAGAAGTTTTATTTACAAACAATCCTAGAATGTTTGCTCAGTTCTACCTATTATTTCATCTTGTAATGTTCTACTTAAATTGTTGAAATGGTCACTATATCCTGCAACTCTAACTATTAAGTCTTTGTAATCTTGAGGATTCTTTTGAGCCTCTAATAATACATTTTTATCAAATACATTGAATTGTATATGATGTCCATCCATATTAAAGTATGCTCTTACTAGATTAGCCATGTTGTCTAATCCTTTTTCACCTTGTACTACTGATGGTGCAAATCTTTGATTTAACAATGTTCCACCAGTTTTTATATGGTCCATCTTAGCACAAGATTTTATAACTGCTGTAGGTCCATTAGTATCTCCACCTTTTTCTGGAGAGATTCCTTCTGAAACTGGCTTTGCACAAAGTCTACCATTTGCACTTGCTCCCATAATTTCTCCAAAGTATACATGGCAAGTAGTTGGCAACATATCTACTCTATATTCTCCACCACAAACAGTTGGTCTACCAGTTACTTCATTGTAATATGCATTAAATATTTCTTCCATTATTCCATCAGCATAATCATCATCATTTCCATACTTAGGAGTTTTATTTGAAACTATATTAAGTATAGCTTCATATCCTTCAAAGTTAGAATCAAGTGCCTTAAGTAATGTATCCATATCAAATTTTTTCTTGTCAAATACATTATATTTTATTGCTGTTAAACTATCTGTTATAGTTCCTATACCAACACCTTGTATATATCTAGTGTTATATCTTGCTCCACCTCTTTGATAGTCTTTACCTTTTGCTATACAATCATCAACTATTGTAGACATAAGTGGGCAAGGCATATGTTTTGCACATATATTTTCTATTACAGCATTTCCTTGTATTTTTATATCAATCATATAATGTAACTGCTTTTTAAATGCGTCAAATAATTCTTCATAAGATTTAAAATCTCTAGGGTCTCCAGTTTCAATACCTATTTGCTTTTTCGCAATTGGGTCATAACCGTTATTTAGTGTTAATTCAAGTATTTTTGGAATATTCATATATCCAGTTAAAACATATGCTTCTTTACCAAAACATCCAGTTTCAACACAACCACTAGTTCCTCCAAGTCTTGCATCTTCTATAGTTTTACCAGCTTCCATAAGCTCTTGAACTATTGCTTCAGTATTATAAAATGCTGGTTGACCCCATCCTTTTCTTGATATTTCACAAGCTCTCTTTAAGAATTTTTGAGGAGTCTTTTTACTTATTTGAACATTTGAACTAGGTTGTATTAATTTCATTTCATCCATGACATCAAGTATTATATAACTAACTTCATTAACACCATCTTGACCATCTGGATTTATTCCACCAGTATTTATATTTGCAAAGTCTGTATATGTGCTACTCTCTTTCAGTGTTATACCAACTTTTGGTGGTGCTGGTTGATTGTTAAATTTAACCCATAAACATTCAAGTAATTCTTGTGCTCTATCTCTATCTAATATTCCATTTTCTACATCTCTTTCATAAAAAGGATTTAGATGTTGGTCTAGTCTTCCTGGAGTAAATGCATCCCATATATTAAGCTCAGTAGTAACCCCTATATGAACAAACCAGTACATTTGTATAGCTTGATGATAAGTTTCTGGTTTATGAGCTGGTACAACATCACAAGTTTCAGCAATTAACAATAAGTCTTTTTTCTTAGCTTCATCAGTTTCTTCTTCTGCCATTTTTCTTGCCTTTTCAGCATATCTCTTTCCTAATATAACCATTGCATCACAAGCTATTGCCATAGCTTCTAAATCAGCTTTTTTATTATATGCATCTAAGTCATTAAGGAAATCTAATTCTTTTAGTCTTGCTTCTATATCTTTCTTTAAATCTAAAAATCCTTTTTTATATATTGTATCTCCACAAACTGTGTGTCCTGGAGCTCTTTGTTCCATAAACTCTGTAAACATACCTGCTTCATATGCTGCTAACCATTCAGGTGTCATAGCATTTATTATCTTATCTCTGGTTTGTCTCTTCTTCCAGAAAGGTATTATTTCCTCTTGATGTATTTTTCTAGATTCTTCAGACACACTAAAATTTATTATGTCTCTATTATGCATTACTTCTAAATCTTCCATTGTATGACAACAAATTTCTGGATATGTTGGTGCTCCATTAGGTGAATCTCCTTTTTCGCCTACTATTAATTCTCCATCATTTATACTAAGAGTTCTGTTTTCAATGTAATGTTTAAATGATAAAGCACGAAGTACAGGAATTTCTACACTTCCTTCATATTTTTTATAAGCTTCTGTCATAAGTACTGCTCTTTCAATAGATATGTGTGGTTCTGCATTAACACTTTCTTCTCTTAATTTTTTAGTTCTTTCAAAAGTTCCTCTTAACATTTTATTACCCCCCAATCTTAGTATTGAAATTACTTGCTTCAAACAGCCTTTTTATTTCTTCTAATTTTTCTTCAGTAGGTCTTTGTAACTCTTCTCCTTCATACTTTTTATAAATTTTATCATACTTATGTTTACCAATATTATGATATGGAAGAAGACTTACATCTTTTATATTCAAAGGCTTTAAAAACTCTATCATTTTTTTAACCTCTAAATTTTCATCATCTACATTTACGCCTACAATTAATGGTATTCTTATATTTATATTAGCTCCTGATTCACTCAAAAGTTTAACATTTTTAAGTATTAAATCATTTGATTTTCCTGTAAATTTTATATGTTTTTCCTCATCAATAAGTTTAATATCGTATAAGAACAAATCTGCACATTCAGCAACTCTTTCGTAATTTTCTGACTTTGCATATCCACAAGTATCAATTGCCACATGAATTCCCTTTGATTTACACATGTTTATTACTCCACAAATAAAATCCATATCTTGAGCCATTACTTCTCCACCTGATAAAGTTACTCCTCCACCTGATTCTTCATAGAAAATTCTATCTTTTTCTATCTCTTTAACCAGTTCTTTAACAGAATACTCTTGACCTACTATTTCTCTAGCATTGTTTATACAATAATCTAAACAAGTTTCACAAAACTCACATTTTTCTTGGTCTAGACATATTTTTGTTTCACCTTTGTAAATTGCTTTGTGAGGACATATATTTATACATGCTTCACATCTTGAACATCTCTCTTCATTATACAAAACTTGTTTTGTATATGTTTGACTTTCTGGATTATGACACCAAACACATTCAAGTGGGCATCCTTTAAAAAAAACTGTACTTCTTATCCCTGGACCATCATGTATACTACATTTTTGTAAATTTATAACTAATGGATTCATAATTTTTTCACCCCTAAAGAATATCCATTCCTTTTTTTTCATCTTTATGTAATTCATCTTCATAGGTTATTTCTATGAAAAGCATTTCTACAATTACATAATACTATATTCGTTATTATTTTGTCTATATTTTTTTAGTAATATTAAAAATTTTTATTTTATTATGATATTTATATTGATTTTATAAATTAAATTTAAATATTTATTAATTTTATTTTTATAAGTAAATATAGATAATCTCTATAAACAATATGTTATTTTAATTAATTTAGATATATATACTATAAAAATTAAATAAAAACAGAGACTACACTTTACCATGTAGTCTCTGTTTCTCTAGTAACATTTAGAATTTTACATTTATTGTTACTGCTTTTCCGCCTCTATTTAATGTAATTTTTGTGCTAGCACCTTTTGAGAAAGTATATAACTTTTTATTAAGGTCATTCATACCAGTTATATCTGCATCTCCTACTTTAGTTATAATATCCCCTACTTTTACTCCTGCTTTTTCTGCTGATGAACCAGATATTACTTCTGCAACATATACTCCTTTGTCAGTACTTAATTTTGTACCTGTAGCTGCTTCATAATTTGATACATCTGTTCCTTTTATACCTAAAGTTACTTTTTCATATTTTCCAGTTTTTATTACTTCTTCAACTATACTTTTAGCTGTATTGATTGGTATCGCAAATCCTAACCCTTCTGCTTGAGAAGCTTTTGCTGTATTTATACCAATTACTTGACCTTTTTGATTTAACAATGGCCCTCCACTATTTCCTGCATTTATACTTGCATCAGTTTGTAATAACCCTGTCATATTAGTTTTTTCTGTTTGTATAGTTCTATCTAATCCACTTATTATACCTTGAGTAACTGTCTTTTGGAAGTCTAGTCCAAGTGGGTTACCTATTGCTATTGATATATCTCCAACTTTTACTTTATCACTATCTGCAAATTCAGCTGGTGTTAATCCAGTTTTATCAACTTTAACTATGGCCAAATCAAGTTGTTGGTCAAACCATACCACTTTACCTGATGTTGTTGAACCATCATTAAATAAAACATTAACACTAGTTGCTTGGCCATCTGATATAACATGAGAATTAGTAAGTATATATCCATTTGAATCTACTATAATCCCAGTTCCTACTCCTTGTGTTTCAGTTGGTATTGCAAACATATTACTAGTATCGACGCTAGTTGTCGTAATACCTACAACAGATGGTGTTGCCTTTTCTGCAACTGCTTGGTAAATGTTTTGGCTCTTTCCATCATCATTTACAACTATGGGCGTAGAACTTCCTGTAGATTTACTTCCTAAATTATCTTTAACTAAAATTATTGTTAGCAAACTACTAAGTATTGAACTTATTATAGCGACTAATATTACTAAACTTATACCTTTCTTTCTTCTTGACATCTCATACCACTCCCTATCTAAATATAATATAAATTATCAAAATATATTTTTCCCAATTTTCCATAAAAAAATGAAATCATCTATTTTGAGTAAACTCTCTTTCGATGATTTCATTATATTATTCTAATCTTAATTAAACCTTAACTATCTAAAATTATTTAAGTCTTTTTTCTAATTCTTCTTTTTCTTTTTCATAACCTGGTTTTCCTAGTAAAGCAAACATATTTTTCTTGTATGCTTCTACTCCTGGTTGGTCAAATGGATTAACTCCTAGTAAATATCCACTTATTCCACAAGCTTTTTCAAAGAAATACACTAAATATCCAAAATTATACTCATCTAACTTAGGTATATTTATTACCAAGTTAGGCACTTTTCCATCAGTATGTGCTAATAGAGTACCTTCAAAAGCTTTATGATTTACAAAATCTACAGTTTTGCCTGCTAAATAATTTAAACCATCTAAATCTACTTCTTCTGAATTTATAGTTATATTTCTCTTAGAACTTTCAACATTAAGTACTGTTTCAAATAAAAGTCTTTTTCCATCTTGAATATATTGTCCCATAGAATGTAAGTCTGTTGAAAAATCTACAGAAGCAGGAAATAATCCTTTATTTTCTTTTCCTTCACTTTCTCCATAAAGTTGTTTCCACCACTCACTCATATAATGTAGTTGAGGTTCATAGTTAACCAATAACTCTACATCTTTTCCTTTTCTATGTAAAATTGTTCTAGCTACAGCATATTTATAACTGTCATTATTTTTTAAGTCAGAATTTTGAAATGCTTCACGAGCATCATTTGCACCATTCATTATGGCATCAATATCAAGTCCTGCAGCTGCAATAGGAAGTAATCCAACAGCTGTCAATACAGAAAAACGACCACCTACATCATCTGGTATTACAAAAGTCTCATATCCTTCTTCTGTAGCTAATTGTCTAAGCGCCCCTTTACTTGAATCTGTTGTTGCATATATTCTCTTTCTAGCTTCTTCTTTTCCATATTTTTTTTCTAAATAATTTTTAAATATTCTAAAAGCAAGAGCTGGCTCTGTAGTAGTACCTGATTTAGATATTACATTTACAGAAACATCTTTACCTTCAATTACATCTAGTAAATCCATAATATATGTTGAGCTTATGTTATGACCTACAAAATATACTTCAGGAGCATTTCTTTGCTCTTTTTTAAGCCCATTTCTAAAAGAATGACTTACCATGTCTATCGCAGCTCTTGAACCCAAATAAGAGCCTCCTATACCGATTACTAAAAGAACCTCAGAATCAGATTTTATCTTCTCAGCAGATTTTTTTATTCTAGCAAACTCTTCCTTATCATAATTTTTAGGAAGGTCTATCCATCCTAAAAAAGTATTTCCTAAACCAGTTTTATTATGTAACATATCATGTGCCACATCTACATACGGCTGCATGACATCTATTTCTTTTTGGCAAAAAAATTCCGTAGCTTTACTATAATCAAAATTTATTTTTCCCATTTAAATCCCTCTTTTCAGCATATGCGTTTTACAGAGATTATAACATAAAATCTAGGTGTTTTTTTAAAAAGTTTGCCACAAAATAATGCATATATCCTCAAGCATTATTAGGAAATCGATTCTTCTAAATATTACAACTATTTGTCAATTATAAAATTTTAATTAAATAAATGAATAGTCCAATAGCAAAATGTTATCTTTTTATTTCTCTCATATATATAAAATGTAACTTATTATAAATGTATTTTTCTTAACAATAATCTGTTGATTAAAATAATTAAGAATGTTATGCTAATTGTAATTATTAAAAGGGAAAAGAGGTAATTTAATATGTTTAAGCAAAGATTATTTAAGTTATTATCTAGCACATTGGTACTTAGTATGTTATTTACAGCTACTCCAAATATTGCTTTTGCTGATAATGACACAAACAATATCTCCGATAAGTATCAAAGCTCTGATATAGAGTTAAATGATTATAGTAAAGGTTCGGAGTCTTACACAAAAACTAGAGCTCTTGCTAAAGAGAAAATTCA
>NZ_JACVWA010000047.1:0-34914 GCF_020658275.1 Clostridioides sp. ES-S-0190-01
TAAAAAACCTCCTTTAAGAGTAAACTCTATGAAGTTAAGAAATTAACTTCATGGGTAACGCAGTTAGAAACTGCTCTCCTCGATAATATTATTAAGGCTTGATAGCATATTACACTGTTTGTACCCACAAACTGTTTAATAATATGCAACAGAGGCTACAAACTGGAGAAGCATTTGTAGGTGTTATGACCTTAATAATGTAGTTTAAAACTTAATCTGGTCAATATGACTTGTAGATAACTTCAAGCCTACCTCTTTAGAGGTGGGTTATTGACAAAAACTTACTTTGGCTTTACTATAAAAATCTTTCTTTGATATTTTTATTTCATAACACTTCCAAATACCTTTTGTATCATAAGTCATGTAATCAACTCTTTCATTGCCATTAATACCTATTGTAACCTCAAAACATCCAAAAGTACCTATTTTAGAAGTACTATATTTTAATGCTTTCTCTATTTGTCTTGTTAATCCTGTTTTAACCTTAATTCATCCTCCTTAGTTGAAATTTTAAATTTTTCTATTATAAAGTCTGTAATTATAAATTCATTGCAGTTTAAGCATCTGATATATTCACCTAAACTGGATTCTACTTTCGTTTCAGAAGCACATAGTGGGCATATAACAAATTCGAATTTTTGTATTGTCTTAAGCTCTAACATTGAATGAATTTCTTCATATATATCCTCAGTAGAATCATCACTTTTTAATAATAGGTATGCAGTGGATAAATATTCTTGGTTAGACTCCCTAAATAATTTAACTATAGTATTCATAAACTTCTCCAATCTTTCAGTGTTTAAATATAACTTTACCATTTATTAACTATTTAATATACATGAATTATATCAAATATATTTTATATAAACAATAAAAATGGTAATATATATAATATATATAGTATTTAAATTTAAAGAGGGTGAATTTCTTTGATAGAAAATTGTAAAGTTAGAAAACAATTAGAACAATGTAAATTTGATGAATTAAAAGCCATTTTAAGGGGTTTAAGTAAGGGAACTATAATATATCCAGGCATTATTAAAGATAAGCTCAATTTGGCTATGGAAGATGTATATACGATGTTAGAACAGATGGTTAAAGATAAAGCTATTAAAAGAGGATATGAGTTATATTGTCAAAGTTGTATTAATCCAAAAACGAAAATACTTAATTCTATAGCAGGTAGATTTTATTGTGATGTTTGTGGTAAAGAATTATATCCATTAAAAGATAGTATCGTAATATATACAGTTATCTAATTTGAAAAAAAGCTGAAACTAATACAAGATGAGTTAATTATATGAATTGTTGATTATAATCTTGAAATTATTTATAAACAAAATTATATCTCAAATAAAGAATATGTATAATATAAAAACTTTTAATTAGTTTTATTAATATAAATTTTTTAGGGAGAGATATTATATGAACAAATATGAGGCTGATTTAAAAATGGTAAAAGAAGATGGGTACTATTTAAGAACTGTTAAAAAACAAAATTATGAGATTTGTCTCCAAGCGATAGATAACTGGGGGCCAGCAATACAATTTATTAGATGGAAGACAACTAATTTATCTAAAACACAAAGGAATAATCTATGTAAAAAAGCAGTCTTAAAAGATGGTGAATTATTAAAATATGTAAAAAGACAAACAGAAGATATTTGTTTACTGGCTGTTAGAGAAAATCCATGGGCTTTAAAATATGTAAAAAGACAAACGGAAAGAATATGTATTGAAGCAGTAAAACAATGGGGTACAGTATTACAACTTGTAAAGAAACAGACACCTAAAATATGCCTTGAAGCAGTAAAACAGAATTCATTTGCTCTTTACTATGTAAAGAAACAATTTGAAGGAATATGTATGATAGCTGTAAAACAAGATGGATTTGCTTTAGAGTATGTAAAGAATCAAACGTATAAAATTTGTTTAGAAGCAGTCAAGCAAGATGGAGAATCTTTAAAATACGTAAAAAATCAGACCAAAGAGATTTGTATTGAAGCAGTAGAAAATGATGCACGTTCTATTCAGTATATAAAATGGGACCAATTAAAGTTAACTGAGTCAGAAGTTGATGAAATGCATAAACTTGCATTAACTCAGACATCAAGAGCACTTGTGTTTATTAAAGATAAAAGTAAATATATAAAAATGTTTAATATTAAATTTTCAAAAAATGATAGAAAAGTTATGGCTATTAATATAAATGAGGAGTGGCTATTTACAGTAGGATGCCAAGATAATATTACTAAGGAGAAGTTTATTCATAGAATCTATAATGAAGGTGGAGGGTTTGACAAAGAGAAAGGAGTTAATGTTCATAGACAATATTATATAGACTTTTTAGATCAATTCCCAGATAAGAAAGCAGTTTAATAAGTTAAATAAAAAAGTTATCTAAACTATTAGATAACTTTTTTATTTATTATATATGTTTATATAAATTCATTTTGTTATACTTTAAGGTAGATTTTTTTTGTTTTTTTCATAAACTCTTTTAAGGAATCTGTTTCTTCACACAAAACTTCTTCAAACTTAAGTTCATTATTATATCTTTTTATATAATCTTCAAGATTATAATTTTTTAAGTTTCTTTCTGCATGTGATTTCATTCCCATTATAATCATTTTAAAAATATCCACATCAATTTCATTATCAAATATCTCAATAATATCCCAATTAGTAATTGTTTCAAAATATGCTATTTTATTTTTTATATCCTTATATAGTATAGCTATGTTTATCTTTTTTAGTGATGTAAACATAGGCCTATATGTTAATATCGAAAAAGCTATTTTCATTAAATACTCCTTTCTATAAAAAATTCAAAAGGGATATCTATTAATTTAGATATCCCTTTTGAATTTTTTATGTTTGATAGCAGACTATGTTGTGCTAACTAACATGTTTTTAAATTTAATCATCAAATTTTCTTAACTTATTTTAAAGACATTGGCGAGTGTCTTTTTTATATTCCAAATGACCATTCGGATACTTCAAGAAAAAGTATAAATATATTAAATAGTTATGGATTAATTATAACATCAAAGGAAATAAAATACAATATTTTTTATAAACAATATATTTCTATAATAAAAAATATATATTAAACACAAAATATGTATTATAAAAAAATTAACATAAAACTATGATGAATAAAAATATGTATTATAAAAATAATTCTAAAAAGGGGAAATAGCATGTTTAAAAGTAAAGAGGTACTAACTTTGTTAAGGGGAGATGAAATTGATTTAAAGCATTATAAAGTTCAAAGCTATGAGATGTGGTTAAATATCATAAAGAAAAATCCTTTATATATTAAATATATAGGAGTGGCTGAACCCAATCTAAGTAAGGAGCAGATTAATAGTTTATGTTTAATATCAGTAAGAAAGCTACCATGGACTATATCCTATGTACAAAATCAAACTCCAAGATTATGTTTAGAGGCAGTAAAAGATTGGGGGTCGTCTCTTCAATATATAAGAAAACAAACAAATAAAATTTGTCTAAGTGCAGTAAAAGATTATGGGAAAGCCCTTATGTATGTAAAAGAACAGACAGAAGAAATATGTATAGAGGCAGTAAAAGAAGATGGGATGGCTCTTAAGTATGTAAAGAATAAAACAGAAGAGATATGTCTTGAAGCATTGAAACAAGATAAATATTCAATTAAATTTATAAAAAACAAATTAAAGTATGAAAAAATGTTTAATATCAAATATTTGGAACCACGAGGGTATGCAAATGAAGTATTTGCTATAAAAGAAAACGGAATGTGGTTATTTACAGTAGGTTGTCAAGAAAACATTACTAAAGAAACTTTTATTGATAGAATCTATAATGAAGGTGGAGGGTTTGATTTAGAGAAAGGGATTAATATTCATAGGCAGGTTTATCTTAATTTTTTAAAGCAATTTTAAATATAAAAAATTAATAGATACTATTTTTAAGGCTATTCATGAATGTTGACTATTGGCTAATATATTTGATATAATAAAATAAAATTGTATTATTGCTTATTTGTATTAACTAAAAGTTAAAAATAAAAGACCACCTAAAAACAAAGATGGTCTTTTATTTTTTTGTTGATATTTATTAATAAAATTAGAAAGTTACTAATTATTAACCAGGTTGTATTTATATCAAAAAATCTAATATTTACTTAGTATATATACTAAGTAAATAGCAAGATATATAAATTATAAAAATAAAAGTAAATCACTATACTTATATATAATACATATAAAAAAGTTTTATTAAATAAAAAAATAAAAAGGGAGTGGTTTTATGTTTGGGATTTATATATTTGAGTTTTTGTGCATGTTTTTTGAGTAAGGCAATTTTTCTGGTTAGTAGTTATGTTGTTTGTAACAATAAGATTTTTATATCGTAGAGGGGTATTTGACAAATACATAACTAAATGTATAAAAAATTTTGAAAAAAATTAAAAAAACTTTTAATAAAAAATAAATCAGGTTAAAATAGGTAATAAGAGAGGTGCTAAATATGAAATTTTTTGAGATAGGAACATCTGACTTTAAAGAATATATAAATAGTGGTGCATACTTTATTGATAAGAGTTTGTTTATAAAAGAAGTATGGAATGATAATAAGTACATATTAATAACTCGTCCAAGAAGGTTTGGGAAAACTTTAAATATGAGTATGCTTAAATACTTTTTTTCTAATAAAGAGGCTGAAGAGAATAGGGAGCTTTTTAGAAAATTAGAGATTTCAAAATATGAAGAAATTATGAATGAGCAAGGGGAATATCCAGTAATATTTATAAGTTTCAACGGTTGTGATATAAATGATTTAGAAAGTTTAAAAGAGCTTATTGTAAAGAAGATAAAAAATGAGTTGGACCGTTTTGATTATTTAATAGATATGTTACCAGCAAGAAAAGCTAAAAAGTTTGAACGTATATTAGATTCTAATAAGGATTCGGATTTAATTGAATCTGTAGCATATCTATCTGAGATATTACATTCAACTACTGGTAAAAAACCAATATTATTGATTGATGAATATGATACTCCTGTTAATAAAGCATATACAGAGGGGATATATGAAGAAATAATAAACTTTATGAAGGCGTTTTATTCAAATTCAATAAAAGATAATATACATGTAAAAAAAGTAATTATGACTGGAGTTCTTAGAGTAGCAAAAGAGAGTATTTTCTCAGGGTTAAATAATTTAAGTGTATATACAATTAGAGATAAAGGGTATGAAAGTTGTTTTGGATTTACTAAAGGAGAAGTAGAAGAGATACTTAATTATTTTAGTATAGATAGAAATATAAAATCATTAGAGGATTATTATGATGGTTATAAGTTTGGAGATACTGAAATATATAATCCATGGTCAATAATGAAGTATGTAGAAAATGCATCTAAATATAATGATTATATTGAAAAACCATATTGGATAAATACCAGTTCAAATGATATAGTTGTAGAACTGGTAAATATTAAACACAAGGATGGTATTGAAAAACTTATAAGTGGAGAAGAAGTAATAGATATTATTGATGAGAATATAGCATTTAGATATATTGCAGATGAGTCAACTTCTCCATGGAGTTTACTATATTTTAGTGGATATTTAAAAATATCTAATGAATATGATTATGGTCAAGTTGGTTTAGTAATTCCCAATAAGGAAGTTTTGCATTTTTTTAAGAATGAAATAATCAAATGGTTTAATATTGATATGAAAATTGAAGAATATATTCCTATCGTTTTAAGTTTAATAAAAGGAGATACAGAATCATTTAAGAAAGGATTTAAAGAAATATTAGCTGGAGTATTTAGTTATTTTGATTTAAAAGGCGATGAAAGTGAACAATATTATCATGTGTTTACGATTGGTATTATGGCTTTACTTTCAGATAATTATATAATTAAGTCAAATAGAGAAGCTGGAGATGGAAGGGCAGACCTACTTATAATACCTAAAGATGTATCTAAATTAGGAATTATAATGGAATTTAAAAAATCTGATAAAG
Source organism: Clostridioides sp. ES-S-0190-01 (assembly GCF_020658275.1). NCBI lineage: Bacteria > Bacillati > Bacillota > Clostridia > Peptostreptococcales > Peptostreptococcaceae > Clostridioides > Clostridioides sp. ES-S-0190-01. Next base: position 6,017 of record NZ_JACVWA010000047.1, read on the forward strand.
AAGAATTCTTATTAAAAGATGCCAAAATCGCACTAAAACAGATAAATGATAAAAAATATGATAATGAATTATTAGCATTAGGAATAAATAATATATTAAAAGTAGGAATTTCTTTTTATAATAAAGAATGTGAAATGATTTTTGAACAATAACAAAAAAAAAGAAGTACTTAATTATTAAAATTAAGTACTTCTTTTTTTTGTTTTGAATAAAAATACAGTAGTGATTTTTGTGTTTAAATATATATAGAATTAAGCAATTTAATTATAACATTAAATAAGTAAGATTCCAATATTTTATATAAACAATAAAAATGTGATATAATTATTATAAATAAAAATACTTTGTTTGTATAAATAATAATTTACAAAAAGGATGGTTATATGCTTAGAAAAGAAATAGATTTAGATTGGATAAGAAAATATCCAGGGGATTTAAAAAATGCAAAAAAACAAACCTATGGAATGTGTATAGAAGCAGTGAGAAGGAATGGTCTGTATTTTATGGATATAAGATGGGGTGAAGTAAATTTATCATATGAAGAAATAAATAATATATGTGTGGAGGCAGTGAAAGAAAATTGCTTAATGCTGAGAGTTATTGATAAAGTAGTAAAATTCTATAGGTGTCCTAAAAACACTTTTGAGATATGTATAGAAGTAATAAAAGAGGCTCCAGAAATTTTTAAAGAAATGCCATTTGATGAGATTAATTTAACGCAAAAAGAAATTAAGGCTATTTACTTGGAATATCTAAAAAAAACTGAATGTGATTTAAGTATTGTAGAAGATCAGGCTATAATGTACTTAGAAATAGTAAAGTTAAATGGTCGTTTTTTAAAATATATAAAAAATCAAACAGAAGGAATTTGTCTTGAAGCGGTGAAAAATTATGGACCAGCTTTGAAGTATGTAAGATGGAATAAACTTTCAAATAATAGAAACGAAAAATTATATGAATGTTCCAGTAATCGAGTTAAATATTTTCATGCAAAGTTAAATAAGATAAAAAATAAATTTTCAAGTAAAGAAAATGAGAGAATTTGTCTTGAAGCAGTAAGACAAAATGCCTTAGCTCTTAAGTATGTAAATAAACAAACAGAACCAATTTGTATGGAAGCTCTAAAGCAGAATAAACATGCAATAATGTTTATAAAAGATAAAAATAAATGTTTAAAAGAATTTAATATCAGATACTTAGAAAAACAAGGAGATACAAGAGAAGTAATAGCTATTAAGGAAAATAATAAGTGGTTATTTACCATAGCTTGCCAAAGAGATATTACAAAGGAAGAATTTGTAGATAGAATATACAACACTAATGGTGGATTTGACTTGAAATTAAGAATAAATGTTCATAGGCAAAGATATCTTAATTTTTTAAAAGATTTTTATTAAATGTAAACTGATTTTATTAAATATAAATTTATATATTTAAATAATTATAAATTTTATAAAATAATTATAAATATAAAAATAAAATTAATAAAAATAAATTATAAATAATTATCTAAATTAATATATAATCTTTTTTATTTTGGATAGATAATAAAATTATAAAAAATAGAAAGGCTTACTATAGTTACAGTATAAGATAGAGTTTTTATAAAAAATAAATACTGGGAATGACTTAGAAGAGTTTGATATTAAATATTTAAAAAAACAAGGTAAAGTAAGAGAAGTAATAGCAATAAAAGAAAATGAAGAGTGGTTATTTACAGTAGGTTGTCAATTTAAAATGACCAAAGAAAAATTCATATATAGAATCCATACAGATAATGGTGGATTTAACTTGAGATTAGGTATTAATGTTCATAGAAAAGTATATCTTAATTTTTTAGAACAATTTGATTAATATAAAAGCTATCTATTGATTTAGATAGCTTTTATTATTGTTTATAAATAAAAAACTATGTATGTAAAAATAGAGTTTTTAAATATGTATTAAGTAAATAACAAAAGAAAGATACTTATTGTAAATTAATTAAAACAATAATGTATATGGGAGAGTGTGATATTTTAAAGATACCTGATTTATTAATAATTTATATAAGGAATATATATTATGATATATAAATTATTAAATGAGGTGTGTGTTATGAACCAAGTGGATATAGATTTAAAAAAAATTAAGCAAGTTCCAGGATATTTAAGTCACATAGAAAATCAGACAGATGAAATGTGTATAGAAGCAGTTAAAAGATATGGAATTGCACTTAAATATGTAAAAAAGCAAACAAAAGAAATATGCTTAGAAGCAATAAAACAAAATCCTTCAGCACTTAGATTTGTAGAAGATAAAACGGATGAGATATATCTTGAGGCAGTAAAACAAAATGGTAGAGCCTTAATATATGTAAAAAAGCAAACAGTAGAAATATGCTTAGAGGCAGTAAAACAAAACGGATTAGCACTTGAGTATGTAAATTGGGCAAAATTCTCAAAAGAACAGCTTAATGAAATATATGTAGAAGCAGTCAAACAATGTGGAGGTGCCCTTAAATATGTGAAAGAACAAACTCCAGAAATATGCAAAGAAGCAGTCAAACAGAATGGACAAGCACTTAAGTATATAAAGGGGGACGGATTTTCAAAAGAACAGCTTAATGAAATATGTTTAATCGCAGTTAATCAAAACGGATTGTCTCTTATTTATATAAATTGGACTGAATTAGAAGGTAAATTCTCAAAAGAACAGCTTAATGAAATATGCATAGAGGCAGTAAGGCAAAATGGTAGAGCTTTAGAGTACGTGAGAGAACAGACTGAAGAAATCTGTATAGAGGCAGTAAAAAAAGATGTATCAGCTTTTTATTATGTAGAAAATCAAACAGAGAAAATTTGTTTGATTGTAGTAAGTCAAGATGGGACTTTATTAAGAATGGTAAAAAGACAAACAAAGAAAATTTGTTTAGAAGCTATTAAGAATAAAGCTTGGTCTTTAGAATATGTAGAAAATCAAACAGAGGAGATGTGTTTAATGGCAGTAAGACAAAATGGGACTTTATTAAGAATGGTAAAAAGACAAACAAAGAAAATATGCTTAGAAGCTATTAAAAACAAAGCTTGGTCTTTAGAATATGTAAAAAAGCAGACAGAGAAGATATGTTTAATGGCAGTAAGTCAAGATGGGACTTTGCTGAAATATGTAAGAAAACAAACCTCTAAGATATGTAAATGTGCGTTAATGCAGGATAGAGGAGCAATTATATACATAAAAAATAAAAAATATTTAAAAGAATTTGATATTAAATATTAAATTAGAGATAAGCTTAATTTATTAAGTTCGGTTGTTTATATAAAATATAAATGTTCTTATTATAAAAAATTAAAAATAAACTTTAAATCAAATAATAAAAAAGAAGACATAGAATTGATAAAAGAATATAAATTAAATGAAATTGTCTCGTCTGATAAATTATTTATGAATGAAGATTCAAAGTTTTTAGGTTATAGTCTTAAATTAAATGTAGCTAATTCAATTGTTTTTAATATTAATTTTGAAATGACAAAAGAATTACAGTTAGAACATGAATTATTGCATAAAAAAAGGGCTATAGGATTGAGGTTAGTACAAAGTAATAAGGATGAATCAGTAGTAGATGTAGGAAACGAAGCTCTTACAATATAAAATTAAAAAAGATAGGATGATTTTTAATAACAAAAAATAGCTGTCTATTAATTTAGTAAGTTATTTTTATTTATAAAAAATAAAATATTAGAACAGAAATATACAAAATATTAAAAAAATATTGAATATAAAGAATATTTATGATATTGTATATAGTATACAAAATACTTAGAAATAAAAAAGGAGATAATATTATGGGACAGTATGAAATAGATTTAGGAAGAGTAAAAAGTTATCCTTATTATTTAAAAAAAATTAAAAATCAAACTTATGAAATGTGTATGGTAGCAGTTGAAAAATGGGGTTTAGCAATACAGTTTGTTGTATGGGATGACCTTAATTTGTCTAAAGAGAAACTTAATAAACTATGTCTTAAAGCAGTAAAGAAAGATGGGTATGCACTTGAGTATCTAAATTGGGATGAATTAACTAATAAATTATCTGAAAAGCAGATTGAAAAAATATGTATAGAAGCAGTAAGAAAAAATCCATGGGCTTTAAGATATGTAAAGTTTGAATATTTATCAAAAGAGCAAACAGAAGAAATGTGTTTAATTGCAGTAAAACAAAATGGGGGAGTTTTAAAATATGTGAATGAACAGACTGAAGAAATATGTTTAGAAGCAGTAAAACAAGCTGGATATGCACTTAAGTATGTAAATAATCAAACAGATGAGATATGTAGAGAAGCTTTAAAACAGGATAGATTTGCAATTAAGTTTATAGATATGAAAGAAAAATATTTAAAAGAATTTAATATAAAATATTTAGAACCTCAAGGAGATATAAGCGAAGTAATAGCTATAAATAAAAATGATCAGTGGCTATTTGCTATAGACTATGAAATAGATATGATTAGGAAAGATTTTATAGATTATATTCATTCTATTATTAATGATTTGAATTTAGAAAAAGGTATAGATGCTTATAATCAGGTATATTTTGATTTTTTAGAACAACTTAACTAATAAAAGAAGCTATCTATTAACTTAGGTAGCTTTTTCTTTATTAAGTCTAAAGGATAGTGATCTCATTTTAACTAAAGTTGAAAGATTTTTATACTGCTTATATTATATAGACAAATCTAAAGAAATCAACTTATATAATTTTATAAAAATAGTGATACAAAACTATATTAAATAAAAAAGTTTTATTAAATATAAGTTGAAAAGAGGTCGTATAAAATGAAAAAGAGAGACATCTATTTAGAGGTTGTTAAACATTGTGGTTATAACTTAAAGTATATAGAGAACCAGGACTATGAAATGTGTTTAAGATCAGTTGAGAATTATGGTACTGCATTAAGATATGTAAAGTGGCAGGAGTTAAATTTAAATAAGAGACAAATATATAACTTGTATTTAAAAGCAGTAAAACAAAATGGCAAAGCACTTAAGTATATAGATGAACAAACCGAAGAATTATGTTTAATAGCAGTCAAGCAAGATGGTAATGCACTTAAACATGTAAAGATAGATAAATTCTCAAAAGATCAAATGTATAAGATTTGTATTGAAGCAGTTAAACAGAATGGACGTTCTTTAATATATGTAGACAAACAACTTGATGAAATTTGTATAGAAGCAGTAAAACAAAATGGATTAGCACTTGAATATGTAAAGAATAAAACGTATGAAGTATGTTTACTTGCAGTAAAACAAACAGGATGGGCCTTAACTTTTATAAAAGAGCAAACATATGAACTTTGCATAGAAGCTATAAGACAGGATAGTAGAGCTCTTATGTTTGTAAAGTGGGAAGAATTAAATAATAAATTATCTAAAAAACAGACTGAAGAAATATGTATTGAAGCTTTAAAGCAAGATATAGATGCTTTGGAATATATAGATTTAGATGAATTAAAAGAAATATATTCAAAAGAAGAGCTAAATGAAATGTATACAGAAGCACCAAAAAGAGTTAAGCGTGCTATTAAGTTTTTAAGAAATAAAAAGAAATAGTATTAGATATAAAAGAGTCTTCTAAATTAGCAGAAGGCTTTTTTATTATATTAAATATTTATGATTAAGTAAAATTAGTTTAATATATTTTATATAAACAATTAATATTGTATATTTATTATAACAAGTAGTGAAAAAATGAGAAAATAAGTATACTTATTATAGATAAGATGTTTTATAAAAATAATTTTAGAAGGGGTCAGACAAATGAATCAATATAAAGGAGAAAAGAGGGCTATGTTAAAAGAAAGCTTAAAAAATATAAATAAACAAATAAGTTATTTAACTAATACCAAAAGACAAAATTATAAAATGTGTGTAGAGAAAGTTGAAAAGAATGGATTAATGATTCAATTTTTTAAGTGGGATAAACTTAATTTAACTCAAGAGCAAATCGAAGAAATTTGTTTAGTTGCAGTAAAAGAAGATGGCAGAGCATTAGAGTATATAAATAATCCAACAAAAGACATGTGCATAGAGGCAATAAAGGAAAATGCCTTATCCCTTAAATATATAGATAAGCAAACTATAGACCTTTGTACAATGGCAGTAAAACGAAATGGATTAGCTTTAGAATATGTAAAGTGGAATGAATTAAAGGACAATCTATCAAAGGAGCAAATTGAAAATATTTGCTTAATAGCTGTAAGACAAGTTCCAAACGCTTTAATATTTGTAAATAAAAAAGAACTTAATCTTTCAGATGAACAAATGAGGGATATTTATATAGAAGCTGTTAAACAAAATGGATATGTTCTCCAAGACATAGAAGAACAAACAGAAGAAATATGTTTAATCGCAGTTAGGCAAAATGGCTTTGCTTTGTGTTATGTGAAAGAACAAACTCCAGAAATATGCCTTGAAGCTGTAAGAAATAATGGATGGTCTCTACAAAACGTTGGAGAACAAACAGCAGAAATATGTTTTGAAGCAGTAAGACAATGCTCAAAATCTTTAATATTTGTACACAATCAAACTCCAGAGATTTGTTTAGAAGCTATAAGAAGAAATGGATTAGTTTTAGAATTTATATTTAATCAATACGAAAAAATCTGTGTGGAAGCCGTTAAACAAAATGGTATGGCTTTATACTATGTAAAAAAACAGACTCCAGAGATTTGTCTTGAAGCAGTAACTCAAAATGGCTTAGCTTTACAGTATGTGAGAGAACAGCTCGATGAAATATGTTTAAGAGCTATAAAACAAGATGGAATGGCTATTAAATATGTGAGAGAGCAAACAGAAGAAATGTGTATGGAGGCAGTTAAATTTTACTGGAGAACTTTACAGTATGTGAAAGAGCAGACAGAAGCAATTTGTTTGGAAGCATTAAAGCAAGATAAATATGCAATTGAATATGTTAAAGACAAAGAAAAATATGAAACTATGTTTGGAGTTAGATATTTAAAAGGTAAAGGTAAAGTAAGAGATGTAATAGCAGTTAAAAGATATAGTACATGGTTATTTACAATAGGGTGTCGTTATGAGATAACTAAAAAAGAGTTTATAGAGAATATTTATAATGACAATGGCGGATTTGACTTAGAAAAAGGAATAAATGTTCATAGACAAACTTATCTTAATTTCTTAGAACAATTTAATTAAAAAACTTTAATATAGAAGAGCTATCTATTAATTTAGATGGCTCTTTATCCAAGGCAGGCGAAATACTCCATCCTCAACGTAAGTAGGGTGGAGATGTAAGTCTGAAATATGCTAATATAAACTAAAGGAGGTGAAGAAATGATACAGATGAAAGCTTTTAAGTTTAGAATATATCCAAATCAAACTCAAAAAGAAATAATAGAAAAATCTTTTGGATGTTCGAGGTTTGTGTATAATCACATGTTAGCACTTCAAAAAGAAAAATATGAAAATGAAAGTGAGTCATATTCAAAGTATGATTTAATTAAAAAACTTCCATCGCTTAAAAAAGAATATGAATGGCGCTAATCAAAGGAAAGATTACCTACATCAGATATCAACTAAACTAATTAGAGAAAACCAAATAATTTGTTTAGAAGATTTGAAAGTGAGTAATATGATTAAGAATCATAAATTAGCAAGTGCAATACAGGGATATAAATGCCAGTATAAATATACTAAAAGAAGGATTAAGATTAGTGGGGATGGAACAGCCCTTAGAGCCTATGAATGCTTAGTGCAAAAGTACTATCGAATAGGAATCTCCACCTTCAAATATTACCAAAGGTAGTTAAGGTGGAGTAGTTCAAAGTAGTTTACTTAAATTTAAATAAATTTGAAAATGGGTATATAAAAACAAAAAGCCACTCCCGCACAAAGAGTAACTTTTTGTCCCAACATTGATTATATTTTTTATTTATTATAGCACAAACTTAAGAAGATAGAAAGCCATTAATTTAAAATATATGTATTTTTATCTAAACTAACATATAAAAATAATATGTAATATAAATATCAATTAGTTTGATGTAAATTGAGTATGATATTAAACAGAACAATATAAAATAAAGTGCAAAAAATTAAAATATCAATAAAATCAGTATAGTTATTATAAATAATATGAAAAAATAGTATGTTATCATACAAAATATGTGTTGAAGCAGTAAAGAATAATGGATTGGCTTTAGAGTTTATAAAAAAACAAACCCCAGAGAGATGTCTTGAAGCAGTAAGAAAAAATGGGCTTATTGTTCGTTTTGTAACAGAGCAGACAGACATAGTTTGTAAAGAATCCCTAAAACAGAATAGAGGTTCAATTAAGTATATAAAAGACAAGGATAGATATTTAGATGAGTTTGGGGTTGGATACTTAGAAGCTCAGGGTAATACAAGAGAAGTATTTGTTATCAAGAAAAATGGTCAGTGGTTATTTACTATAGGATGTCAAAACAATATTACTAAAGAAGAATTCATATATAGAATTTATAATACAGATGGAGGTTTTGATTTAGAGAAAGGAGTTAATGTCCATAGGAAAATATATCTTGATTTCTTAAAACAATTTTAACAACATAAAGAGAGATATCTAAATTAATAGATATCTCTCTTTTCTTCTACTCGTGGCAAGAGTAAAAGTGGCTGGGAATTTGATTTTTAAATCAAATTCCATAAATTTAAAAAATAACTTTCAGTTATAGAACTTCACTCTACCGCAAAATAGATTGTAGTTCTTCTTGCTTTTATTATACCACAAACCTAAAAAAATAAGATATCTTAAATGAAAATTTATTATATTTAGAATATGGAGATATATTAATATGAAAAAATATTGAGAATAGATATATAAATGAAAAAATAGAATTAGTGGAAATAAAAAAGATTTCTATGGAATTTGTTATATATACAAAAAATAAATCTATGAAATGTGTATAGAAGTAGTGGCACAAGATAGTTTGTTGATTGAATTAATACTTAGCACTACACTTAGAGGTAACATTTAATTAGTTTTTAAAATCTATTAAGTATTGTGATAGTATGTATTATAGAGAGAGAAATATTGAGGAGGAATTTATAAATGAATGTATGTATATACTCAAAAAAATCTGAGCCAGAAGCAAACTTTAAAAAACAAGAACATATATTCCCAGCTTCATTAGGTGGGAAAAGTACGTTACCAAAAGGATATGTAAGTGATGAAATAAATGAAAAATTTTCTAAGGAGTTAGAATTAGATTTTACAAGAGAGGGTTTTTTAGCTATATTAAGACAATTTATAGGTCCTGGTTCAAGAGGAAATATTAATAATCCTAAAAAGGCTACTCAGTCTAAAGTACACCTTATTTTGGATGAAGATGATAATAATGCATTAGGATATATTGTTAAAGGAGTACCAAAATACATAAAACAAATTATATTTAATTTAGAATATGGAGCTTTATCTAATTCCACTAAATTATTTTTGCCAAAAGCCGAAAATGAAATGGAAGAATTAGAAAAATTCCTTCAAGCAGATTATAGTAATACAACAGTTATAAAAGATAGTTACATTCCTAAAAATAAAATAATGCTTGGATTCAAAGAATATCAAGAAAAAGGTAGAGGCTCTATTAAGCAAAAATGGTTTATAGGGCACAATCCAGAGGTAACAATAAACGATGAATTAAAAGATAAAATGGAAATTCTTATTAAAAAACTTTATGAAAATTCTATAGGGAAGGAAGATGATTCAATTGTAGAATCGCAACATGTGAAATCATATCAAAGTATAAGATTTGATATAGAAAAATTTTATAGAACATGTGCTAAGATAGCTTTTAATTATGTCGCTTCTGTTGTTGGACAAGAAATAGTATTAGGTGAAGAATTTGATGATATTAGAAATTATATTGTAAATGGTGGTAATGGAGATTTTGTTGAAGATGTAAATGCTATTGTAGATCCAAAGGCAAAACAAAGAACCAATTATTTAGGTGTTAAACATGCAATAATAGCTTTTTCCGTAGAAAATGAGATAATAGTTTTTTTGTCTTTTTATGGTGAATTCGATTTTATTGTTCGAATACCATATAAAATTGACATATGTAAATTGCGTGAAGTATTAAATAAACAAGTTATTGTTATTAATTGGGAAAATAGATGCGAAGAGAAGATACCTACAAAGAAAGAGCTCTTAGACCAAAAGTTTGAAGAACTATTAAAAGAAGAGGTCTAAACCAATAGACTTCTTCTTAATAAAAAACATTTTACTTTGGTAATAATATTATGTTGCTATTTGTATTGTCGGAAATATAGGTATTGTTAGTTTCTATTATTGATTTATTGTTGGTTTCTATAAGTATTTCTTGTTTTTTAGTATTTATATTATAGCAATAGAGACCTTTTAAATAATTTAAAATATTCATGCATGTATTCTCTTTTATCTCATAGTATTTAAGAAACGCAGAAAAGTGTATGGCATCTCTAAAAGTACTTGTTTTTTTACAGGGATCAGAACAATTTAAATTAAGCAAAATATCACTCATTAAATGAAAAGCAGAGTTATATAGTGAACCAAAATCAAATGTGAATGGGATTTTACAATGTATAAAACTGTTTTTACCAGAATTATTTTTTTTGTATATCAAGATAGTATCTATTGTAAAGTTTCTCTGCTGGGTCGAATGAAATTCCAATAGATAGACCATTATAGCATTTCATTTGATTTGTATTCCATTTAACTGTTGTGGCATACCAAGTACTACTATTCTCTTTTTTTACAAATAAATCCGTTTTCCATATGCCACTTATATTGTTAGGGAGGTTTTGTCTATGTTTTTTCAGATGAAATGAATTATATACACAATCAATATGATTTTTAAAATTATATTGGTTATTTAGACTCCAAATAGTATTCTCATTACTAAGAAGAGTTTTTATATAATCTACAGATAAATCTGTTCTTTCTCCTGCCCATAAAATAGCATCTATATTATCAAAGGTATTCTCAAAAGAAAGTAAGTTTATTGCCTCATTAATTAAACCTTGTATGTAAAAATTTTTATTTTTTATTGAATTAAAGATATAATATTCCCAACAGATACCTTTCATTCCACTATTTTTATGAAAATAGGATTCATAGATCAAACTCAATTGTGCCAAAGTAACATCTTCTTTGCGCCTACAATTTAGATGTATTAAATGTTTATTTGTGATTTTAGAAAAATAGACTTCTAAAATACATATAGTTGAGATAAGTACTTTATTTTGATAATCATAATAAGATATTATTTCCCCATGGTTTTCTGTCACTAAACTGTTCATATTAATTTCACCTTTCTTATATTTTTATATGTACATTATATAATTTATCAATTGGTTGTTAAAGATATATATAAGATTTCCAATATAGATAGTAGATAATTACTATTTAGTATGGTAAGTTCAAATTATAATTATATTGATATATGTGTATATCAATTATATATATTTAGTTTTATTTTATTTGTTTATGATAAATTTTAAAAGGTTTTATTTTGAACTGAAGAAAGATAGGAAAAGTAAAAGTGATATAATAATTTTAAGGAATATTAAGGGGAGAAACGAAAATGAAAATGTATGAATATGACTTAGAGAGAGTAAAAAGAGATCCAATGAGTTTGAGAAAAGTTGAAAACCAAAATTATGAAATATGTAAAGAATCTTTAAGTAGAAGTGGATTAGCTCTTGAATTTGTTAAATGGGATGAGTGTAATTTTACAAATGAACAGATACGCAATTTATATATTATTGCTGTAAAAGAGAATGGAGAAGCTTTAAAGTTTGTAAAAGAACAAACAGAAGAGATTTGTATTGAAGCAGTCAAACAAAATGGATATGCAATTGGATTTGTAGATAACCAAACTGAGAAACTATGTATAGAAGCAATTAAACAAAGAGTAGAGGTTTTTAGTCATATTAAACTAAGAAATCGTACAGAGAAAGTTTGGATGGAAGTAGTAAGAAAAGATGGACAATATTTAAATCATGTTGAAAAACAAACAGAAGAGATATGTTTAATAGCAGTAAGAGAGAACGGATTTGCATTAGGGTTTGTAAAAAATAAAACATTTAGACTATGTATAGAAGCAGTTAGACAAAATCCAATGGCTATAAGTAGGATTGCTTATATTAATCTGACAAAAGAACAACTTACAGAGATTTATATAGAATATATAAAAGGTATAAAAAATAATATAAAAGAAGACTTGAAATACATAAAAAAATATCCAAAATCAGTATATTTAGAGTTGATAAAAATTAATTATTATTTTTTAAGTTATATTGAAGAACAAACAGAAGAGATGTGTCTAATGGCAGTAAGACAAAATGGATGGTCACTGCAATATGTAAAGAATCAAACAGAAAAAATTTGTAAAGAAGCAGTAAGACAAAATGGTAGGGCTTTATTTTTTGTAGAAAACCAAACTGAAGAAATATGCTTAATAGCATTAAAACAAGATATAGAATCTTTTGAATTTGTAGAAGACCAAACAGAAGAGATGTGTCTAATGGCAGTAAGACAAAATGGCTTATTTCTTAAATATGTAAAAGAACAAACTACAGAAATATGTATGGAGGCAGTAAGACAAGATGGATTAGCTTTATTTTTTGTAGAAAACCAAACAGAAGAGATATGTATGGAAGCAGTTAAACAAAATGGATATGCTCTTGAAGATGTAAAAGAGCAAACAGAAGAAATATGTTTAAAAGCAGTTAAACAAAATGGAGGATCATTATTTTGGGTAATAGAGCAAACGGATAGAATCTGCATGGAAGCAGTTAAAAATGATGAAAAAGTACTTAGATATGTGAGATCACAAACAGAAAATATGTGCTTAAATGCAGTAAAAAAAGAATGGTTAGCCTTAAAGTATGTTAAAGTACAAACAGATGAGATATGTATAGAAGCTCTAAAGCAAGATAAACATGCAATTAAATATATAAAAGATAAGGATAAATATTTAGAAGAATTTAATATTAAATATTTAAAAGAACAAGAAAATACAAAAGAAGTAATAGCTATAAAAGAAAATGGAAAGTGGTTGTTTACTATAGAATGTGAAGAAGATCTTACTAAGAAAGAGTTTGTAGATTATATTTGCTATGATTATATTTGTCCTGAATATATGTGTTGTGAACATATCTCTTATGATGAAGGATTTAATTTAGATGAGGCTATAAATACTCATAAGCAGGTATATTTTGATTTCTTAAAGCAATTTGAATAAAAAAGATATATGTTAATTCAGATATCTACACAGAATATTAATGTTTAATTCAGTAATTTTAAATACATAGAAAGTTTAAATTAATTAATTTAAACTTTCTATCTCAACTAATACTTAAAAATATTAAATTTATATTACTTAATTTGGAATAAGTTGATTATATAACTATATAAACATATTTGCAATATTTTATATAAACAATAAAAATGATATAATTATTATAATTTAAATTAAAAATAATATAATATAATAAAAAATAGTATTGTAAAAATATAATCGAAAAGAGGAAAGATTAAATGAAATGTATAGATTTAGATTGGGTGAAAAAACATCCATGGGATTTGATAAATGCAGAAGAACAAAGTTATGAGATGTGTATTAATGCTATAGGGGAAAATGGATATTTGCTTAAAGATGTAAGATGGGATGAACTTAATCTAACTGATGAGCAGATATATAACTTATGTATAGAGGCAGTAAAAGAAAATGGGAGGGCTTTAAAGTATGTGATAAAACAGACTCCCGAAATATGTATGGAGGCTATAAGGCAATGTGGAGAAGCTTTACAGTATGTAAACAATCAGCTTAATGAAATGTGCCTAATGGCAGTAAAACAACATGGAGATTATATATTTTATGTAAAAGATCAAACAGAGGAACTTTGCTTAATTGCTTTAAAGAAAAACGGATTAACTCTTGAGTATATAAAAAATCAAACAGAAGAACTATGTCTTGAAGCAGTAAAACAAAATGGATATGCTCTTAGGTTCGTAAAAATACAAACACCAGAAATATGTATTAATGCTGTAGGGGAAAATGGTTTATCTCTTAGATTTGTAAAGTGGGATGAACTTAATTTAACTAAAGAACAGATATATAACTTATGTATAGAAGCAGTAAGACAAAATGGATATGCTATTAAGTATATAAAGTGGAATAAATTAAAAGGCAAATTCTCAAAAGAACAAAAAGATGAAATATGTATTGAAGCAATAAAAAAAGATGTCTTATTGCTTAATAGTTTAGAGGATAAAACAGAAGCAATATGTATTGAAGCAGTTAAAAAGGATATATTAGCTCTTAAATATATTGAAAATCAGTTCGATGAAGTATGTAGAGAAGCTCTAAAACGAGACAAAACCGCAATTAAATATATAAAAAATAAGGATAAATATTTAAAAGAGTTTGATATTAGATATTTAAAAAACCAAGAAAATATAAAAGAAGTAATAGCTATCAAGGAAAATAATAAGTGGTTATTTTCTATAGGGCATGAAAATAATATTACTAAGGATGAGTTTATTTATAGAATTTATAATGAAGGAAGAGGTTTCGATTTAAGATTAGGTATAAATACTCATAGAAAGGTATATGTTGATTTTTTAGAACAACTTAACTAATAAAAGGGGCTATCTATTAATTTAGATAGCTTCTTTTATTTTATATAAACAATAAAAATGATATAATATATTATATAAAATTAAAAAAGATGGGGATATTATAAAAAATATATATAATAAAGAATATAGAGTTTATTTTAAAAAGATTCATAGAGACTGGAGATATTTATCACTTACAAGTGAATTAATATTCTACTAAATATTAAAAAATATAAATTTATATTTTTTAATAATTATAAATTCATAGAAATAATTTAAAATAATTAGTAATGATTAGAAATAATTAGAAATATTTAAAAATAGTTTTAAATATTTAAAAAAATAAATTATAAATAATTATAATATAAAAAGCTATTTAAATTAATAAATAGCTTTTTATATGCAGTTTAAATACACGTAGTGTTAATTAAGGTTTAACAGCAATGAATGAGCTAAGAAACTTAATTAAATAGTGGTTTGAATACACATACTGCTAAGGTTTAATTGATGTAAGTAAGTCATTTATTAATTTTAGAAATGCTTAAAATATAGTAAATTCAATTAGGATAAACGGTTATATCCCAACTAACAGTTAAAAATAAGAATGTAGACATTCCAAATGATGCATCAATTATCTTGGAATAATTTAATTATAGCACTATATAAATTGATTTATAATATTTTATATAAACGATAAAAATAATGTATTTATTATAAATATAATTAAAAGTAATATAATAAATAAAAAATAGTGTTATAAAAATAAAATTAAAAAGGTGGAAGAATAAATGAATAGTAGAGAATTAAATTTAAAAAAAGTTGAAAAACAAAATTATGAAACATGTAAGAAGGCTTTAAATAGAAATGGATTAATGCTTGAATTTATAAAATGGGATGAGTACAATTTTACAAAGGAACAAATGTATAATTTATATCTTATTGCTTTAGAAAATAATGAAAATGCTCTTAAGTATGTAAATTGGGATGAATTAGAAGGGGGCTTCTCAAAAGCACAAATAGAAGAACTTTGTTTGATAGCAGTAATGGAAGATGGATTAACTTTAGAATATGTAACAGAGCAAACTCCTAAGATATGTATAGAAGCTCTAAAACAAAATAAATATGCGATTAAATATGTTAAAGATAAAGAAAAATATGAGAAAATGTTTGACCTTAAATATTTGGAATCTCAAGGAGATGCAAGTGAAGTGTTTGCAATAAAAGAAAATGGAGAGTGGTTATTTACTATAAGTTATAAAGAAGATCTTACTAAGAAAGAGTTTGTAGATTATATTTATAATACAGGTGGTGGATTTGATTTGAGATTAGGAGTAAATATTTATAAACAAATATATTTTGATTTTTTAGGACAATTTGAATAATATAAAAAGAGCTATCTATTAATTTAAGATAGTTCTTTTACTCTTCTACTGTGGTTTTTTCTGGTGCTATCTTACTTAAGCTAAATTATTCATCTATTTATCTTTATAATGTATGTTATTATAATTGTCTTTCTAATTTAAAGTATTCAGATTCAAATTATCATATATTAGGAATCAGTATATCTGCAAAAAAATAAGAAAGCCACCCTGGGCGGAGTGACCTTCTTTACCACCCAAACACCTAAGAGTGGTTTCAAAAAATAAATTGATTTATTAATTCTATTATATCACAAATTTAATTTAAGTACACCTGTAGTTTGATAAAAAATTTAAATTAATATATCTCTTTTTTCTATATTATATATATTAAAACAGTAAAAAACTACCCTTGCAAGGGTAGTTTTTCTGCACTCAAAGTTGGAGCTAAGAGTGGTTGGGAACTTTATTTTAAAATCAAATTCCATAGATTTAAATAATTACTAATTGTTTAAATTACGAACTCTACTCTTGTTTGAAATAGATTGTAGTTCTTCTTGCTTTTATTATACCACAAATATAAAAATTTAAATACACAAAATGTTAAGGTTTAATTATATAAAAGTTCTATATTTTTGACAAGTGGAGTGGTTCAAATACACAAAGTGTTAAGGTTTAATTTAATTATTGCATCAAAAAAACTAAATAGCAAAAAAAGACTAATTTAAATACACAAAGTGCTAAGGTTAAAATAATTCATTCCTTAAATTAAGAAATGTTCACAAGATAGTAGTTTTAACTAATATAAGCTTTTTTATCCTAATCTATAGTTAAAAATAGAAAGTAGGTATTATATTAATAATCTTGGGATAATTTGATTATATCACTAAGTAAGTACACTTACAATATTTTATATAATCAATAAAAATAATATAATTATTATAAATAAAATTGAAAAATAATATAACAAATAAGATATATAGTATTATAAAAATAAATATAAGGATGGATATGTAAATGAGAGAAGTAAGTTTAAAAGAGATAAAAAGATTACCATGGGAATTTGAATATGCAAAAAACCAAACTTATGAAATGTGTGTAGAGGCAATAAAACGACAAGGGTTGTTACTTAAATATGCAAAATTAAATGAACTAAATTTAACTAAGGAACAGATATATAATTTATATCTTATTGCAGTTAAGCAAAATGGAGAAGCACTTAAGTATATAGAGGAACAAACCGAAGAATTATGTTTAATAGCAGTCAAGCAAGATGGTAATGCACTTAAACATGTAAAGATAGATAGATTATCAAAAGAGCAAGTAAATAAAATACATTTTGAAGCAGTAAGTAACTTTGGTGGAGCATTAGAATATATAGAAAATCAAACTCCTGAACTTTGTTTAATAGCAATTAAAAATTATGGAAATTCCTTAAAGTATGTAAATTGGAATATATTATCAGAAGAACAAGCCTATAAATTATATATAGAAGCAGTAAAGGAAAATGGATTAGCTTTGTATCATGTAAAAAATCAAACTCTTGAAATATGCACAGAAGCAGTTAAGCGAGATGGGATAGCTTTAATGAGTGTAAAGTGGGGAGAATTCTTAAAAGAACAAAGTTATGCAATCTGTATAGAAGCAGTTAAACGAGATGGAATGGCTTTAAATTTTGTAAAATGGGATGAATTCTCAAAAGAACAAACATATGAATTATGTTTAATAGCAGTAAGAGGGAATGGATTTGCCCTTCAATTTGTAAAAGAACAAACAGAAGAGTTGTGTCTTGAGGCAGTTAGGCAAGATGGAATGGCACTTCGATATGTAGATAAACAAACACCAGCACTTTGTATCGAAGCTATTAGACAAAATGGCTCAGCTCTTGAGTATATAGAGTGGCATATGTTATCAGAAGTACAAATAGATAAGATTTGTAGAGAAGCTCTAAAGCAAGATAGGCATTTAATTAGATATATAATAGATAAAGAAAAATATTTAGAAGAGTTTGATATTAAATATTTAAAAAAACAAGGTAGAGTAAGAGAAGTAATAGCCATTAAAGAAAATGGTAAATGGTTATTTACCATAGGTTGCCAATATAAAATTACCAAAGAGACTTTTATTGATAGAATCTATAATGAAGGTAGAGGATTTGATTTAGAGAAAGGTATTAA
This sequence comes from Clostridioides sp. ES-S-0190-01, assembly GCF_020658275.1. NCBI lineage: Bacteria > Bacillati > Bacillota > Clostridia > Peptostreptococcales > Peptostreptococcaceae > Clostridioides > Clostridioides sp. ES-S-0190-01. Next base: position 24,192 of record NZ_JACVWA010000047.1, read on the forward strand.
TGTTCATAGACAAGTTTATGTTGATTTCTTAAAAGAGTTTGAATAGTAAAGAAGCTATCTATTAATTTAGATAGCTCTTTTTTATTACACATAGTGTTAAGGTTTAATAACTGTAAATAAGCTATTTATAAAATAAAAAAATGCTTACTATACATCAACTTCAATTCTTTTAAACTTTTTATACTATCAGATAATTAAAAAAGAGTGTAGACATTTCAAATCCTATATAATTAGCTTAACGATAAACTAATTATATAACTATAGAAACAAATTTATAATATTTTATATAAACAACAAAAATGGTATAATTATAATAAAAAATATTTAAGAAATATTATAAAGGGGATATATAAATGATTGAATTAAATTTAGACCTTAGAACTTATGAAACGTGTCTTAAAGTTGTAAAAAGTTCAGGTTGGTTAATACAAGAGATAAAGTTAGATGAACTTAATTTAAATAAAGAACAAATATATAATCTATATTTAAATGCACTTGGGAATTTTGGAAAAGGATTGAAATTTATAGAAGAACAAACTGAAGAATTATGTTTAATAGCAGTAAAAGAAAATGGGATGGCTCTTGAGTATGTAAAGAATAAAACTTCAAAAATATGTCTTGAAGCAGTAAAACAAAATTGGTGGGCAATTATATTTGTGGAAGACCAAAACAATGAAATATGTATTGAAGCTTTAAATCAAAATGTTAGGGCTCTAAAATACATGAATGACCAGTCTGAAGAAATATGCCTTGAAGCAGTGAAAAAGAATGGAAAGGCTCTTAAGTATGTAAATTGGGATAAATTCTCAAAGGAACAAGCTTATAAATTATGTTTAGAAGCAGTAAAACGAAGTGCAGAGGCTATTGAGTATGTAAAAGAAGATATTCTAAATATATGGTTAAAAGAACAGAATCTATAATGAAGATATGGGAATCTAACTTAAAGTTAGAAATAAATATTTATAGAGAAATATACTTTAGATTATTGAAAAATTTTATGGAATTTATTTAAATTATATAGAATAAAAAATTATATTTATAAATCAATATAAATAATTATAAATATTATAATAAAATTAATAAAAATAAATTATAAATAATTATAATGAAAAATATGTTTAAATTAATTGATATCTTATTTTTTTAACTTTATTTATAAAAAAATAGGAAAATTTACTATATCTATAGTGAGAAAATATAGTTTTATAGAAAATAAATTAAAAAGGGGAATATATAATGACTAAACAGGAGAGTGCTTTAATAGAACATCAGGAAATAGATTTAGAAGTAATAAATAGAAACCCTATTAATTTAAAATATGCTAAAGTTCAAACCTATGAAATGTGCCTTAAAGCTATAGAAAAAAATGGACTGTTACTTAAAGATGTAAGATGGGATGAAGGTAAAAAGAGATCCATCTGCAATTAGGTTTGTAAAAAGAAAAGGATTATCAGAGGATCAATTTGATAAAATATGTAAAACAGTTTTAAAACAGGATAAGCATTTAATTGAGTATATAAAAGATAAGAAAAAATATTTAGAAGAGTTTGATATTAAATATTTAGAAGAACAAAAAGGTGCTCAGGAAGTAATAGCAATAGAAGAAGATGGTCAGTGGCTATTTGATATAGGTTGCCAAGAAGATATAGACCTTGAAGAGTTTATATACAGAATTTATAATGAAAATGGTGGATTTGATCCAGAAGAAGGAATAAATGTCCATAGAGAAATATATCTTAATTTCTTGAAGGATTTTGATTAAATATAAAAAAAAGAACTATCTATTAATTTAGATAGTTTTTTTTGTTTATAAATGGAAGTTATTACTGACTATTATACACACTAAAAAGTAGTTGATACCTTGTTTGAAAACAGTTTATATCAAAATCAAAAGATGATATAATTAGAAATACAAAAAGAACTATATTATTGAGATATTATGCTTAGGGAAGATATATATATAGGCTGGATAAAAGAACATCCATGGGATTTAAAAGATGCACAAACTCAAACTTATGAAATGTACATAGAATCTATAAAAAAGATGGATTATTTCTTAAAGATATAAGGCTGGATGAACTGAATTTTAACAAGGAGTAGGTTAATAACTTATGTCCTATGGCAGTAAAAGAAAAAGGCTTAGCACTTGAGTATGTAAAGAATCAGACTGAAGAAATATGTAGAGAAGCATTAAGACAAAATAAACAAGCAATTATATATATTGAAGATTGGAAAATACCAAAAATAAACTAATAAGAAAACTTTCAAAGAAAATATGGAAGTTTGAAAGTAAAAAATATAAAAAAAAGGAGTAGCTACTCATCAAAACATTCAAAAGTAAGTAGACAAAACGAGCTTCTATAAAGAAGAAATTTTATCAATATGGATGTATTTGACCTTATTTTGAGTAGCAGACTGGTTAAATGACTCAATTAGAAATGGATTTAAAAAAAATTAAAAAAAATCCTCGAAATTTAAAAGATATTAAAGAACAGGCAATAGAGGTATGTATAGAGGCAGTAAGACGGAATGGATTAGTTCTTGAATACATAAAGTGGAATGAATTCTCAAAAGAACAACTTAATGAAATCTGTCTTAAAGCAGTCAAACAAAATGGAAACTCTCTTAAATATGTAAAATGGGATGAATTCTCAAAAGAACAATCTTATGATATCTGCATGGAAGCCGTTAAACAAAGACCTTCATCATTGCAATATGTAAATGAACAAACCCCTGAGATATGCATAGAGGCAGTAAGACAAAATGGATTGGTTCTTAAGTACATAAGGTGGGACGAATTAAAAGGCAAATTTTCAAAGAAACAGATTGATGAAATCTGTTTAGAGGCAGTAAGAGATGATGGATATGCACTTGAGTATGTGAAAGAGCAAACCAAAGAAATCTGTTTAGAAGCAGTTAGTAATAAAGGGAGAGCTTTTAAATTTGTGAGAGAACAGCTCGATGAAATCTGTCTTATCGCAGTAAAAAATGATTCATATTCTCTTAGATATGTAAAAAATCAAACACCAGAACTTTGTGTAATTGCTGTAAAAGAAAATGGATTAGCTATTAGGCAAGTGAAAGAGCAAACAGAAGAACTATGTTTAATAGCATTAAAGCAAAATCCAAGGGCACTTCAATTCATAAGAAAACAAACAAAAGAGATGTGTTTAAATGCAGTAAGACAAAGAGCTGAAGCTCTTTATTATATAAAGAAACAGACAGAAGAAATGTGTTTAATTGCAATCAACCAGGACCCACAAACACTTAAGTATGTAAAAAATAAGACTCTAAATATCTGTCTTGAGGCATTAAGAAGAGATGGTATGGTTTTAGAACATATTGAAAAACAAACAGAAGGAATGTGCCTAATAGCAGTAATGCAAAATGGATTAGCTCTTCAGTATGCGAAGGTGCAAACGGAAGAGATCTGTTTAGAAGCAGTGAGAGAAAATGGGTTAGCTTTAGAATTTGTATATAAACAAACATTGAAAATTTGTAAAGAAGCTGTAAAACAGAACAAGAATGCTATTGATTTTGTAGAAATTAGATTTTTGGAAATAGATATGAATTTATGATTAACTTTAAAATACATATATGAAAGATAAAAGGCCATTTTAAATAATTAAAGATGGTCTTTTATTTATTTTTAAATAGCAAATTCAAGAAATTTTAAGCCTTGGAAATTATAAAAATTAAAAACAATTACTATAATAGGACATATTACATAAATAAAAAAGTTTATTAAACAAAATAAAAAATAAAAAGGAAGTGTTTTTATGTTTGGGATTCATCCATTTAGATTTTTGTACATACTTTTGAGTGGTGAGTTTTTCTGGTCATGGTTCTTTATAGGAGTTATGTTGTTTGCAACGATAAGATTTTTATATCGTAGAGGGGTGTTCAACAAATACATAACTATGTTTAAAAAATTATATCAAAAGTTTTAATCAACTTTAAAAAGCTATCTATTAATTTAGATAGCCTTTTTTGTTATATATATAATATTAATGTTTTTTACTAATCTATGACTAAAAATAATAAATATATATACTTTAAACCTACTTAAAATATTTTATATAATCAATATAAATGATATAATATATTGTACAAAAAGAAAAATATAATTCATATATTATAGATAAAGTTGAAAAGGAGAAAGCCTTATGAGGATGGAATCAAATAATATAATAGAAAATTCATGGGATTTGAAAGATTTTAAAGAACAAACTTATGAAATATGTCTTAAGGCTATAGGACAAAATGGCTTGTTGCTTAAGGATATAAAATGGAATGAACTCAATTTAACAAAGGAACAGTTTTATGAATTATGTTTCAATGCAGTCATACAAAATGGATTAGCTCTTAAATATGTGAAGTTAGATAAATTATCAAAAGAACAAATAGATGAAATTTGTTTAATAGCAGTAAGACAAAATGAAGAAGTCTTAGCATATGTAAAAAATCAGACTCCTAAGATGTGTATAGAAACTCTACGACAAAATAAACATGCAATTAAATATATTAAAGACAAGGAAAAGTACTTAGATTTATTTGAAATTAAATATTTAGAAGAACAAGAAGATATAAAGGAAGTAATAGCAATAAAAGAAAAAGGAGAATGGCTTTTTTCTATAGGTGATTATAAAAATATTACTAAAAAAGAATTATTTAACCTAAAGGAAGGGATAGATATCCATAGGCAAGCTTACATTGATTTCTTAAAAGATATTGAAACTAATAAAAGAACATTATCTATTAAGTCCATTCCAAAAGAAGTATATTTATATTATTTCTTACATAAGTTCTATAATTCAACAATTATATTCTTTTTTACTATGATCTTGTTGAGTCCTGCTATTCTTATTCTATTTGATTTTCCACTTGCTTTTACCTATATTATTGTTGGTTTTATTTTACAAATAGCATTCTTTTCTATAGTTGAATAAAAAGGAGATATAAATGAAATATATAGATTTAGATAGGATAAAAAATTATCCATGGGATTTGAAATTTGCACAAACACAAACATATGAGATGTGTATAGAAGCCATAAAAATAGATGGATTGTTACTCAAAGATATAAGATGGAATGAACTCAATATAACTAAAGAGCAGGTTTATAATTTATATCTTACAGCAGTTAAAAATGATGGATATGCACTTGAATATGTAAAGTGGAGTGAATTAGAAAGCGGACTTTCAAAAGAACAGATTAATGAAATCTGTTTAATAGCAGTAAAAACTGACGGATTAGCTTTAAAATATGTAAAAAATCAAACTGAAGAAATCTGTATGATAGCAGTAAGAAATAATGGGCTTGCTCTTGAATATGTTGAAGAACAGACTATGGAAATCTGTATAGAGGCGGTTAGAAATGATGGTGAGGCTTTAGAGTATGTAAAAAAGCAAACTCCAGAAGTATGTATGGAAGCAGTTAGGCGAGATGGTGAGGCTTTAGAGTATGTAAATAATCAGTTCTATGAAATATGTATTGAAGCAGTCAAACAAAATAGTTTAGCTTTAGAATATGTAAATTGGGACAAATTCACAAAAGAACAATTCATTGAGATGTGTTTAATGGTAGTAAAACAGGATGGATTGGCACTTGCGTATATAGATGATAAGCTTGATGAAATATGTAGAGAAGCTTTAAGACAAAATAAACATGCAATTAAATATATAAAAGATAAAGATAAATATTTAAAAGAATTTGATATTAAATATTTAGAAAGACAAGAAGAAGCAAGTGAAGTAATAGCTATAAAAGAAGAAGGGAGATGGCTATTTACTGTAGGGTGTCAAATCAACATTACTAAAGAAGAATTCATATATAGAATCTATAATGAAGGTGGAGGGTTTGACCCAGAAAAAGATATTAATGTCCATAGACAAGTATATCTTGATTTCTTAAAAGAGATTCGAGAATATGAAAATGGATATCTGTTAATTTAGATATCTTTTTCTGTTACACAAAGTGTTAAGGCTTAAATAATCCATTTCTAAAATTAAAAAATGTTTACAATTCAGTAATTTTAACTAATGTAAGCTTTTTATACCAACTAATAGTTAAAAATAAAAAGTAGCTATTATGTTAATTATCTTATGCTAATTTAATTATAGCAGTATATATACTAATTTATAAAATTTTATATAATCAATAAAAATAGTGCAATTATTATAAAAAAAATTAAAAATTATATAATAAATATAAATAAAAGTGTTATAAAAATAAAATTAAAAAGAGGGGAAAGATTAGATGAAATGTATAGATGTAGATTGGATAAAAAAACATCCATGGGATTTGAAAAATGCAAAAACACAAACTTATGAAATGTGTATAGAGGCAGTAAAAAAAAATGGGATGCTACTTGGAGATGTAAGATTTGATGAACTTAATTTAACCAAAGAACAAACTTATAATTTATATCTTACAGCAGTAAAAGAATATGGATATGCTCTTGAATATGTTATTGAACAAACACCAGAAATATGTTTAGAGGCAGTAAGAGATAGAGGATATGCTTTAAAGTATGTAAACAATCAAACAGATGAAATATGCATGGAAGCTGTAAGACAAGATAGCTTAGCTTTAGAAGATGTTATTGAACAAACGCCAAGGATATGTTTAGAGGCAGTAAGAAATAGAGGATATGTTTTAAAGTATGTAAACAATCAAACAGATGAAATATGCATGGAAGCAGTAAGAGAGAACGGGTTAGCTTTGGAGTATGTAAATAATCAAACAGATGAAATATGTAGAGAAGCAGTAAAAGAAAATGGATTAGCACTTCAATTTGTAGAAAAACAAACAGAAGAGATATGTAGAGAAGCTCTAAAACAAGATAAACATGCAATTAAGTATGTAATAGATAAGGAAAAATATTTAGAAGAATTTAATATTAAATATTTAAAAAAGCAGGGTAAAGTAAGAGAAGTAATAGCAATAAAAGAAGATGGGAGATGGCTATTTATAGTAGGTTGTCAAGATAATATTAGCAAAGAAATTTTTATTTATAGAATCTATAATGAAGGTGGAGGGTTTGACCCAGAGAAAGATATTAATGTCCATAGACAAATATATCTTAATTTCCTAAAAGAGTTTGAATAGTAAAGAAGCTATCTATTAATTTAGATAGCTTCTTCTTAATTACACATAGTGTTAAGGTTTAATAATGGATAATATTATAATAAATGAATTAGATACATTGTTTAAATACACATAGTGTTAAGGTTTAATTTGATAGACCAAAAGAAAATATAAGACCTAAATTATAGTTTAAATACACGTAGTGTTAAGGTTTAATAAGCTTCTTATTATGTAATAGAAAGAAAAAAAATAGGGTTTAAATACACATAGTGTTAAGGTTTAATCTTTAAATATATCAATAGTATATAATAATAATGCAACGTTTAAATACACATAGTGTTAAGGTTTAATATATTAAAGGTGGTATTTATCTATGGTAGAAAGATTGTTTAAATACACATAGTGTTAAGGTTTAATTTATGTAGATGAGCTGGATAACCACCACAATGATAGGTTTAAATACACATAGTGTTAAGGTTTAATTTTAAAATTTGCCTAACTCACCATGCTAATAAAAGAAGGTTTAAATACACATAGTGTTAAGGTTTAATAGCTGTAAACAAGCCATTTCTAAAATTAAGAAAATCTTATAATATAGTAGTTTCAATTAATTTAAGCTTTTTATCCCAAATAATAGTTAAAAATAAAAATATAGATATTTCAATATATACATAAAATAGCTTGGGATAATTTATATTATATCACTATATAAATTAACTTACAATATTTTATATAAACAATAAAAATGATATACTTATTATAAAAAAAAATAAAAATAATATAATAAATATAAATAAAAGTGTTATAAAAATAAAATTTAAAAAGGGAGAGTCAAATGAAAAAAATAGATGTAGATTGGATAAAAAAACATCCATGGGATTTGAAAAATGCAAAAACACAAACTTATGAAATGTGTATAAAGGCAGTAAAAAAAGAGGGGATGCTACTTAGAGATGTAAGATTTGATGAACTTAATTTAACCAAAGAACAAACTTATAATTTATATCTTACAGCAGTAAAAGAATTTGGATATGCTCTGGAATATGTTATGGAACAAACACCAGAGATTTGTATAGAAGCAGTAAGAAATAGAGGATATGCTTTAAAGTATGTAAAATGGAACAAATTAAGAGGTAAATTCTCAAAAGAACAGCTTGATAAAATTTGCATTGAAGCTGTAAGACAAGATGGCTTCGCATTACAATTTGTAGGAAATCAAACTGAGGAAATGTGCATATATGCATTAAAACAAGATAAATATGTAATTAGATATGTTAAAGATAAAGAAAAATATGAAGATATGTTTAACATCAAATATTTAAAAGAACAAGAAGAAGCAAAAGAAGTGTTGGCAGTAAAAAAAAATGGAGTATGGCTATTTACAGTAGGTTGCCAAAGAGATATTACTAAAGAAACTTTTATTGATAGAATCTATAATGAAGGTGGAGGGTTTGACCCAGAGAAAGATATTAATGTCCATAGACAAGTATACCTTGATTTCTTGAAGGAATTTCAATAAAAACTAAGTGGCTATATAATTATAATATTTTATATAAACAATACAATTATTGTGATTTAAATTAAAAAATGACATGTAATAGATAAAAGAGGAAGCTCTTTATAAGCCAAATAGATTAAGTTGTAAAAATTAAATTATGTATGGAGGGTAATTATGATGAATATTTATATGGTAAAGACAAATAAGGAATGCTTTATAACTGATTGCGAGGTGTTTCAAGGGCATGATTATAGCTATCATAGAACTAAGCTAACAGATTTATATTTTGATAAAGAAAAGCCAAAGGAAACATATTGTAAAAATTGGTATGTTATAGATAAATATCCAGAAAAAATTGAAACTGAGTTAATAGAGTATACAAATGAAAGATATGAAATTGATAATAAAAATCTGATATGTGAAAAGTTCCCTGAAATAATAAGAAGAGAAGATAGGGGGAAACTTGATTTTGATATATCTGAATTTTATTCTATTAAAAGAGATAAACGTCCTTTTAGATTAGTTGAAGTAGAAAATGTAAAAATAGAAGTAATTATGGAATTAGATAGTTTTGAAATGCCAAATAAGATAGAATATGAGGCTACTGGTGATAAAGAAAACTATAAAAGCAATTCTGTATATAAAATAACAAATACAGATGTAAAACATCAGTTATTAGATAAAATAATTTTTCCAGAACTAATGTTATCATCAATGCCATGTAAATTTACTTCAAAACAAATGTTTGACATAACAAGACAATATATAAAAGAGAATATAGATTTAAGTAAAGCTAAAATAACATCTGATTATGATTTCTGTTTTACTGTTAAAAAAATAGTACCATTATTAACGCCAGAAAAAATAACTTATCAGAATGTTTTTGCAAGAACTAAAAAAGAACGTAATAAGATTCATTATGGAATTAAAGAATATAAAGAAGTAGAAATATTTTCAATGACTCATAATCAGCGTAATTATGATGGATATACAGCAATAGATGCTATGTATGCAAATAATGAGAATGAATTAAAAGAAAAAGTTGATACATGGTTAAAAGGAGCTATAGAAATAATCAATAAACCATTAGAATTATGCCCTCATTGTAATGGAACAGGATATATGGACGAAATAAAAAAAATAAAGATTAAAAATATATAAAAGGAGATTTAAATGATAAAATATTGCAAAGAAAAGTGGATAAAAAATAAAACAAGATTACGAGAAGCATTGTTAGAGTCTGATTTCATTAATAGTGATAGTTATTGTAGTTATGAAGATTTGGTTAAATTATCTGTAAAATATATTTTGAATGATGATATAGATGAGGATGATAAATGGGATAGTGACAATATAACTGAAATAGATAATGGACATTATCAAGGTACTTTATTATATTTAATACCTAAAAAAACATATCAGCCCGATGAACGTGAATATCTTATGACATATGTTGGTTATGGAAGTTGTAGTGGATGTGATGTATTAGAATGGATTTTAGATAAATCAGAAAATAAAATAAAAGATTATATGCTTTTATGTAAAGATATAATATCTAACATTATAAAACCATATAATTTCGGATGGAGAGAAGATAATAAATATAATATTGTAAATAATTAATAAAATATTTATATAAAAAAGAATTAGAAATAAATACTCTAATAAAATAGTAAGAGAAATATTAACAGGAGAAATACTATGAAAATTGAAAATTGTTATAATTGCGATGGTGCTTTAAATGAAGAATATCAAGTAATAATATATGATCCAGGATTACAAATTGTGAAATGTTGTTGTATAGATTGTGCAGAAGAATTAAAAGAAAGGAATCAAGAGCTTTTGTATGAAAGAGCAGATGTCAATAACCCACCTCTAAAGAGGTAGGCTTGAAGTTATCTACAAGTCATATTGACCAGATTGAGTTTTAAACTACATTATTAAGGTCATAACACCTACAAATGCTTCTCCAGTTTGTAGCTTCTGTTGCATATTATTAAACAGTTTATGGGTACAAACAGTGTAATATGCTATCAAGCCTTAATAATATTATCGAGGAGAGCAGTTTCTAACTGCGTTACCCATGAAGTTAATTTCTTAACTTCATAGAGTTTACTCTTAAAGGAGGTTTTTTA
>NZ_JACVWA010000048.1:0-1045 GCF_020658275.1 Clostridioides sp. ES-S-0190-01
TCTTTAAGTTTAGTTCTGAAGATTCTCCGATTACAACATAATCAGGTTTAACAGCTTTACTTATTTCTCTAGCTGAAACTCCTTCAAATATTTCTTCATGAACAACTCCTGCTACATATAATTCACCTTCGAAGTCTTTATTAGTATCTTCTGCAAAGTATGAAACAGCCGCCATCATAGCACTTACTTGACCCTTCATATCAGAAGTTCCTCTACCATATATTTTTCCATCTACTATTCTTGCTTCAAAAGGAGGAACACTCCACTTACTTGCATCTGGAACTGGAACTGTATCTATATGCCCATCAAATAATATTTTTTTCCCTGGTTTGTTTCCTTTTATGCATCCTATTATATTTCCATATCTATCTCTTGACCAGCTGTCAAAACCTAGCATAGCAAAATTTTCTTCAATTGCCTTTACTACATTTTCTTCTTGACCTGAATAACTAGCATTTCTTATTAAATCTTGGCATACTTCAGTTAATTGTTTTTTTCTTATTTCATTTAACATTTTGATATTCCCCCATATAATTTTTAATTTATTGATGCTTCACTTTATTTATTGTTATTTTACTTATTTACTTATTAATATTTCACTTATTAAACATTTATTTATTTTTTATTTTAAATTTTTTATTTACTTTGGTATTCTCCATTCCAAACTATATCTTTATATTTGTCTGGGTCAGTGTCTCCTTCTGTACTTATTAATAATACTTTAGAGTTTTCATCTAGTTTTAAAGCCTCTCTTAAATCTTTTAAATCTTCACTTTCAAGTATTGAAACTAATGCTCCAGTTGTAACTGCTCCAGATTCTCCAGAGATTACTTTTTCATCTCCTCTTAGAGGATTTCCTAAAACTCTCATACCTTTAGCAGAAACCCAGTCTGGTGCTGAAACGAATGCTGATGAATAATTTTTTAATACTTCAAATCCTATAGTATTTGGTTCTCCACAAGCAAGACCTGCCATTATAGTTGGCATATCTCCACCTACAAATCTTGGTTTTCCATCTCCTGCTTCTGCTGATTTATAGTAACAA
>NZ_JACVWA010000049.1:0-759 GCF_020658275.1 Clostridioides sp. ES-S-0190-01
TATACAGTTTGATATCACTCAAATCACGACCCATTACACCAGGTATTTCTATAAAAGCATTTGAATTATTCTCATCTATTATTTTAGTATTAGCTAAAAAACCTGGAGTTTTATCAGAAACACCAAGAATTGCTTTAACAGAACCAAGCATATAGTGTTGAGAACTATATTTTTCATCCACTATATAGTAGCCTTTTTCACCTCTTTTTTCCCATGCTTCTTTGACACTATCTGATATATCATTGTCATCTACCTTTTGAGCTACGTAGTATAAACTTGCTGTCTGACCTAATCCAGGAACATCATCATAAGAGCTCATATTTAAATATGTGATATTATTTTTTTCTTTTACAAATTTTAGGCAACTATTACCTTTTTCAGATACAAATCTATCTTGACCTATGTATACATATTTATCTTCAGGTCCATTTTCTATGTATGGAGAAGATACTGTTAAAGTACCATTATCATTAACATCGATTTTTAGCATATTTGAAGAAGCATAAAGTCCACTATTTTCTTTTAAGTAACTTGGCATTTTGACTTGTTGTGGCTTACTAAATGTTTTATCAGGTTTTATTTCTTTAATTTTACCTTTTTCTTTTAGTGCAGATAGTAAAATTTCTTGTCCGATTACTTCGTTAAGTTGACTACTTCCACCAGAAGAAACAACTGCAACTGCCATATTTTCATCTGGAAGCACTGTAAGATTACTATGGAATAATAAAGAATCTCCACCTTTTGTAAGTGCTTTTAGAT
>NZ_JACVWA010000050.1:0-759 GCF_020658275.1 Clostridioides sp. ES-S-0190-01
TATACAGTTTGATATCACTCAAATCACGACCCATTACACCAGGTATTTCTATAAAAGCATTTGAATTATTCTCATCTATTATTTTAGTATTAGCTAAAAAACCTGGAGTTTTATCAGAAACACCAAGCATTGCTTTAACAGAGCCAAACATATAGTATTGAGAAGTATATTTTTCATCTACTAGATAGTAACCTTTTTCACCTCTTTTTTCCCATGCTTCTTTGACACTATTTGATATATTATTGTCATCTACCTTTTGAGCTACATAGTATAAACTTGCTGTCTGACCTAATCCAGGAACATCATCATAAGAGCTCATATTTAAATATGTGATATTATTTTTTTCTTTTACAAATTTTAGGCAACTATTACCTTTTTCAGATACGAATCTATCTTGACCTATGTATACATATTTATCTTTAGGTCCATTTTCTATGTATGGAGAAGATACTGTTAGAGTACCATTATCATTAACATCAACTTTTAGCATATTTGAAGAAGCATAAAGTCCACTATTTTCTTTTAAGTAACTTGGCATTTTGACTTGTTGTGGCTTACTAAATGTTTTATCAGGTTTTATTTCTTTAATTTTACCTTTTTCTTTTAATGCAGATAGTAAAATTTCTTGCCCAATTACTTCGTTAAGTTGACTACTTCCACCAGAAGAAACAACTGCAACTGCCATATTTTCATCTGGAAGCACTGTAAGATTACTATGGAATAATAAAGAATCTCCACCTTTTGTAAGTGCTTTTAGAT
>NZ_JACVWA010000051.1:0-12024 GCF_020658275.1 Clostridioides sp. ES-S-0190-01
GATTTGCCCAGACTGTAATACACAACATGACAGGGATATAAATGCAAGTATAAATATACTAAAAGAAGGATTAAGATTAGTGGGGATGGAACAGCCCTTAGAGCCTATGAATGCTTAGTACAAAAGTACTATCGAATAGGAATCTCCACCTTCAAACGCTACCAAGGGGAGTTAAGGTGGAGTAGTTCAAATAAACAATAGTATGTAAAAAAGTTATAAAAAACAGAGTAGCTTTATATTATATAAAATAAAAAAATTAGGAGGAAGTGAAAATAATGAATATAAAAAAGATAACTTTACCTGTTTTGGCTCTATTAGGGTTACTAACAGTATTTAATATAAATTCCCTAAAATCTTCCGCTTGGGGTGGAGATGATTCAGGGGGAGGAGATACTGTAATAAAAAACAGTAGAATTACTTGGGATATGTCTACGCAAGATGCAAATGGAAGACCACAACAAGGAGAATTCCATAAAAACCAGATAATGTCCAAAAACCCGCTTTTTGGAGATGTGGATGGGGCATATGTAGGTGGAGGTGGAAGGACCTACGTAAAAGATGGTGGTAAAGTCAGAAGTGCAATTAAGAGTGGATATGGATTTGACTTATTGTATTACGAGCAATATGCGGATAAAGATGGGAAAGTTTATAAATCTCCAGACGCAGACGGCACAAAAGAAAATTTTTACACGAAAATGGATTCTACTCTTACATCTGGCTACAGAAACAGATACTGGAACTTAAATTGGAATGGAAGCCAGACAAATTTTTCTAAGGTAAATGTAGAACCTAACTACCAAGGTCGCAAAAAGTATCAAATGTCGACAAATGACAACGTTACAAACAACTACGATGCCAGATTTGATAAAGATGGAGAATGGCGATATTTAGGATATAACTTGCGTGGAGAGGTTATAACAAACCCATATTTTTCTTGTGATGGTTCTGGGACAGAAACACATATGTCAGATTTTGGAATATTATGGCAGGGTGAAGGATGCAAAAAATTTGGCGGTTGGTTAGAGTACAATAATAGCGTGGCATACAAAGAAAAGAAAAAAGATGCCATAGAGAGACTGCTTAAAAAGGACCCACAATTTAAAAATGGTACTTTAATACAAGTAGCAAACAACAATAAACAAAGCAAAAAAGTAAGTGGAGGTAATATAAGTGCAGATGTGTGGATGGACAGCCTTAGTCTTTTAACGGATCCAAGGAAAGAAACTCCAATTTTTAGAGTGTATAGGGTAAAAACAAAAAACTGGAATGATAAAACTTTTAAAGGAAAAAGTAGTTTAAATGCCTACACTATAGTTGCACCAATAAATGTAAAACAGTCACAGGATGTGACTATTAGTGATATTAAGCTAATAGATAAAAGTGGGGCAGTCTTAAAACAATTTAAAAGAGATGATAGTGGTAATACAAGTACTGTAGGAAAAGGGACAGTAACACCAGGAGAAAAATACAAGGTAGAATATACTATAAAAAATAATGGAGATGTTGCTACAAAAACAATGCCTAATACTATAGATGTTGGTACGGCAACGGATAATAATGCTACAAAAAATGATTATACACAAAAATATCCAAGCAATAGTACTAAAGGTACTTTAAAAGGAGGGGGATTTATAGAAGCAGGTAAAACAGTTACATTAACAAAAGAAGTAACAGTACCTGCAGATACAAAAACCGCTTTTAGAGTTACTGGATACATAGGGGATGTATATAATAAAACAGACAATTTGGACCAAACGAATGACTGGGGGCATGTAGTTGCAGGTGTAGAAGGTAAGGAAGAAGAACAACCTGGGGATTTAAAAGTAAACAATATAAAAATGATAGATAAAAATGGAAAAGAAGCCCTTTACATGAAGCCAGGAGAAGAATATAAGATAAGATATATAGTAGATTACCATGGTCCTTCTAAAGAGTTCTGGCAAACAAAAACAGACAGTGAAGGGCATACGACAAGATACAGAGTTAAAAAAGCATTTAAATTTAACTGGACTGCAAAAAGATACCTACCACAAGGTGGAAGTGAACTATATAAAAATAGTAAAACTTTAAATCTTTATGGAGTAGATAAAGGAGAGAGCTGGAATTTTGAAACACCATATTTTGTGTGGGAAGTACCACGTGCAGAAGCTACAATTGCTGTAAATGCTCCAGTTTCTGTAGATTTAAATAAAGGTAATAATACAGCACAGAAAAAATGGTTCTACAATTATGATGTAAAAGTAAGCAACGTAAAAGTGTACAACGACAAAGAAAGACCTATCCAAGACAGTTTTATTACACTTGGAGTGAAATATGATGTTGATGTAATAGCACCGAGCCAAACACCAATTTTCGAAACAGATATTAAAACACATATAACACTTCCAAATGGACAAATTTTACAGTTTACGGACCATGTAAAAAAAGGAAGTAACAAAGACATAGCAAGGGAAATAAAAGTACCTATTACTGCAATAACAAGTGGTAGCAAGAAATTAAATGTAAATGTATATGCAAATGCAGACAAACATTTTTGGGAAAATGACCTTAATACACAAGCAAACAATAAAGGAAGTAATTACTCTACACAATTGCCTCCAATAAATCCAGTTGCAAGTGGTGGTTGTAGCATTTTTAATACAGAAAATAATTGGAATGTAGCACATAAAACATTAAATTATAATGGAAAATATATAAAATACAAAAAATTTGATGCAAGTAGAGAATACGATTTTTACAGATATACAAATGGAACAAGCCAGACAAAAAACGAAAGTTACTATGAGGAATATAATATAAAATCTGTTAAATTTAAGAGTAAGTATACAACAGATAAAGGTTATGGTTGGGTAGATTTAACTAAAGTAGCAGATAGAAAAAAAGCAAAAATTAAAGCTGGATATGGGTACGAGCTGGACGTAGTAGTGGAATATAATACGAATGCCTTAACGAGACAGCCAAAAGCTTGGGATACAAGAAATACAAGTACAAGTAAAGGATTAAGTGTAACAAACCAGAATATGGCTCCAAACATTTATAAAGATATATATGTAAAAACAGCAGATGGGAAGACCTTATCTGCAACAGGAATTTTTGGAAGCCAAAAAGTTTTTGATGTAACAGTTGTAAGTACAAATGCAGATAAGACAGTTTTAAGATATACAATGCAGAAAAAATCTAAAAATGGAGTGGAAGAACCTATTAAAATTTACACTGGGACTAATACAAAAGACGGATTTTATAGCTTAGATGTTTGGACTCCAGAGCTTACAGGGGTTGGAACTGCTAAGAGCAAAGAGAAGCTGTGCGATGAAAAGAATCTTGAATTTGAGATTAGAGGCAGTATGTGGGACGACACTAATGACCATATAGTACAATAAGAAAGATAAAAAAAGAAGCTTCTATAGAGATTATAGAAGCTTCTTTTTTTACACATAGTGTTAAGGTTTAATCTGGATATGGGTACGAGCTGGACATAACAGTAGAATAGTTTAAATACACATAGTGTTAAGGTTTAATGCAGACAGTTATGCAGGTTACGTTTGTATAATTGAATTTAAATACATACAATGTTAAGGTTTAATTTATTGCACAATGTGATCGTTGGTGTCATCCCACATGTTTAAATACATAAAGTGTTAAAGTTCAATTTAAACCTACAATCTTTCACACCTTCAAAAATACTTATTTAAATACACATAGTGTTAAGGTTTAATATTTAAATAGTACAGAAAGCGGAGGAAATAATAACAATTTAAATACACATAGTGTTAAGGTTTAATATCAATAGATGCAAATTCTTCTTTCGATTATCTTGATTTAAATACACATAGTGTTAAGGTTTAATAGAAGTTCACCCCCACAATTTAGGAAACCGTTTTACATTTAAATACACATAGTGTTAAGGTTTAATCACTGTAAACAAGCCATTTCTAAAATTAAGAAATGCTTACAATTCAGTAGTTTCAATTCCTATAAGCTTTTTATCCCAACTAATAGTTAAAAATAAGAATGTAGATATTTCAAATGCTATATTAATTAGCTTGGGATAATTTAATTATATCACTATATAAATTGACTTACAATATTTTATATAAACAATTTTTGGTGGTTGCTATTGATAAAAATATTTATAAAAATAAACAATATGGGGTTTGAAGTTAAAGAAGCTTCCATAATTGCTATAGAGGCTTCTTTTATATTAAACACAAAGTGTTAAGGTTTAATTTTTAATATTCCAATTATACAGTATTTAAATACACAAAGTGTTAAGGTTTAATGATGAATACTAAGCTAAATGAAGTATATAGTGTTTAAATACACATAGTGTTAAGGTTCAATCAACTCGTTTATGCATTTATAACAGGTCTGCAAGGGTTTAAATACACATAGTGTTAAGGTCTAATTTTAGTAAGAAAATCTGTTTCTTTTAAAAATATAGCGTTATTTAAATACACATAGTGTTAAGGTTTAATCTGATTTCTATTGCTAATGTACTTTATGTAACGATGTTTAAATACACATAATATTAAGGTTTAATCACTTCGTAAAATTGTATTTTTTAATGTTATGTAGTTTAAATACACAAAGTGTTCAGGTTTAATACATAATAAAAATGTAGATGCGAAGCGATTAGCTTCTTTTAAATACACATAGTGTTAAGGTTGAATTACTTAGTTTTAGTTACAGAATAGTTTTAATATGCTGTTTAAATACATATAATGTTAAGGTTTAATTGTATCTCATTGCAAGTGGATTACTCTTACTTATGCGTTCAAATACACAAGGTGTTAAGGTTTAATTTCTCTAATGCTTGTACTTGTCTATCGTTTAAATACAAATAGTGTTAAAGTTCAATAGCTATAAAGAATCTATTTGTAAAATCAATAAATACTTAAAATTACTACATTTCAACTAAGCTAAGTCCTTTATCCCAATTAACAGATAAAAATAATAATGTAGATATTTCAACATATATACCAATCAAATCGGGATAAATTAATTATATCACTATATAAATCAACTTACAATATTTTATATAAACAATAAAAATGTTATACTTATTATAAAAATAATTTAAAAATAATATATTAAACATGAATAAAAGTATTATAAAATATAATTTTAAAAGGGGAAAAATTAAATGAAAAAAGTGAACTTAGATAGGATAAAAAATTATCCATGGGATTTAGAATTTGCAGAAAAGCAAACGTATGAGATGTGTATTGAGGCTATAGAAGAAGATGGACTGTTACTTAAAGATGTAAGGTGGGATGAACTTAATTTAACCAAAGAACAGATATATAACCTATATCTTAAAGCAGTAAATGAAGATGGTAATGCACTTGAGTATATAGAAGAACAAACAGAAGAGATATGTTTAATTGCAGTCAAGCAAAATGGTTTAGCTTTAGAGTATGTAAAAGAACAAACAGAAGAGATATGCATAGAAGCTGTAAGAGAGTACTACTTATCTTTAGAATTTGTAATAGAACAGACTCCAAAAATATGTATGGAAGCAGTAGGACATGATGGATTGGCAATACAATTTGTAGAAAACCAAACAGAAGAGATATGTAGAGAAGCTCTAAAACAAGATAAAGATGCAATTAAGTATGTAATAGATAAGGAAAAATATTTAGAAGAATTTAATATTAAATATTTAAAAGAGCAGGGAAATGCAAGTGAAGTAATAGCAATAGAAAAAGATGGAGAATGGTTATTTACTGTAGGATGCCAAGATAATATTACTAAAGAGACTTTTATTGATAGAATTTATAATACAGATGGAGGATTTGACCCAGAGAAAAGAATAAATACTCATAGGAAAAGATATCTTAAATTTTTAAAAAGTTTTAATAATTCAAAAAGAGCTATCTGTTAATTTAGATAGCTTTTTTTAACCACTTTTATTGGCGTTATTTAAATACACATAGTGTTAAGGTTTAATTAATATAAGTAACAATAAAATAAATACAAATCGTTAGTTTGAATACACAAAGTGTTAAGGTTTAATTAACTGTAGCTATTTTATTTAGAAAGGCTTCTTCTATTTAAATACACGTAGTGTTAAGGTTTAATAACTCAAAACTTATATATTGTAGGAGGTGGAGCATGGTTTAAATACACATAGTGTTAAGGTTTAATCAAAAGTAACTGGCATATATTGTTTTGTACAAGCATTAATAAAATCTTGAAATTCTTCCTCTATGTCAATACAAACAACTTCAGTAAATCTTAATTCATTTACATAAAACTTTGTATAATCTTTAATGTTAAAATTTCCTTTTAAAACAGATTCTTGTACTTCTTCTTTTATAGTTTCCAACTGCATCAATTAGATTGGGATAAACTAATTATATCACTATATAAATCAAGTTTCAATATTTTATATAGTCAATATAAAATGTACAATAATTATAAAGGAAAATAAATAATACTATAATAAATCGAAATATAGTATTATAAAAATAAGATTGAAAAAGGAGAGTTAAATGGGAAAAATAGATGTAGATTGGGTAAAGGAACATCCATGGTCTTTGATAAATGCAGAAAAACAGACATATGAGATGTGCATTAATGCTGTAAGAGAAAATGGATTAGTCTTAGAGTATGTAAAAAATAAAACACCAGAAATATGTTTAATAGCAGTGAGACAAAATGGATTAGCTTTGAAATATGTGAAAAACCAAACCGAAGAAATATGTATGGAAGCAGTTAAAGAATGTGGAGTAGCATTAGAATATGTAGAAGAGCAAACAGAAGCAATATGTATAGAAGCTGTAAGACAAGCTGGTAAAGCTTTATGGTATGTTAAAGTACAAACAGAAGATATTTGTTTAGAAGCAATGAGGGAGAATGGATGGGCACTTCAATATGTAAAAGAGCAAACAGAAGAAATATGTTTAGAGGCTGTAAGAGAAAGAGGATTAGCCTTAAAACATGTTAAAGTACAAACAGAAGAGATATGTATAGAGGCAGTTAAAAAGAATGGGAAAGCACTTAAGTTTGTAAAAAAACAAACACCAGAAATATGCATGGAAGCAGTTAGAGAAGATGGATGGGCGTTAGAATATGTAAAAGAACAGACTAAAGAGATATGTTTATATGCATTAAAACAGGATAAACATTTAATTAAATATATAAGAAATAAAGAAGAATATGAAAATATGATTAAATATTTAAAGGAACAAGAAGGTGCTCAGGAAGTAATAGCTATAAAGAAAGGTAGAAGATGGCTATTTACAGTAGGTTGTCAAAGAGATATTACTAAAGAAAAGTTTATCCATAGAGTTTATAATACTAATGGAGGGTTTGATCCAGAAAAAGGGATAAATGTTCATAGACAAATATATCTTAATTTCCTAAAAGAGTTTGAATAGTAAAGAAGCTATCTGTTAATTTAGATAGCTTCTTTAGAACCACTTTTATTGGTGTTGTTTAAATACACGTAGTGTTAAGGGCATAAGTCATTCTATCCCAACTAATAGTTAAAAACAATAATGTAGGTATTCCAAAAGATGTATCAATTAACTTAGGATAAATTTGATTATATCACTATGTAAATCAACTTACAATATTTTATATAATCAACAAAAATGATATACTTATTATAAATATAATTGAAAAATAATATAATATATTAAAAAATAGTATTGTAAAAATATAATCGAAAAGAGGAAAAATTAAATGAAATGTATAGATATAGATTGGATAAGAAGGAATCCATGGGATTTGAAAAATGCAAAAACACAAACTTATGAGATGTGCATAGAGGCAGTAAAATATGATGGTAGATTACTTAAAGATATAAGATTTAATGAACTTAATTTAACTAAAGAACAGATATATAATTTATATCTTACAGCAGTAAAAGAAAATGGAATGGCTTTAAAGTACGTGAAATTCCAAGCACCAGAGATATGTCTTGAAGCTGTAAAAGAGAATGTATATGCACTTAAATATGTAAAAAATCAGACAGAGGAAATGTGCCTAATAGCAGTAAGAAATAGAGGATATGCTTTGGAGTTTGTAAAAAATCAAACAGAATATATTTGTTTAGAGGCAGTAAGACAAGATGGTGAAGCTTTAGAATATGTAAAGAATCAAACTGAAGAGATTTGCCTTGAAGCAGTAAAAGCAAATTGTTTATCTCTTATATTTGTAAAAGAGAAGACCGAAGAGGTTTGTATAGAGGCTGTAAGAAAATATGGACCATCTATTAGGTATGTAAAGAAGCAGACAGAAGAAATATGTAGAGAAGCTCTAAAACAAAATAAATATGCGATTAAATATGTAAAAGAGAAAGATAAATATTTAGAAGAATTTGATATTAAATATTTAGAGGAACAAGGTAAAGTAAGAGAAGTAATAGCAATAAAAGAAAATGGAGAGTGGCTATTTACAGTAGGTTGCCAAATAGATATAGACCTTGAAGAGTTTATATATAGAATTTATAATACAGATGGAGGGTTTGATCCAGAAAAAGGGATAAATGTTCATAGACAAATATATCTTGATTTCTTGGAACAATTTAAATAAGGCATTCTTACAAATTTATGTTAATATTAAAGACATTTAGGATTAATAATGTAAAGAGAGTTATCTAAATTGATAACTCTTTAGTTATACAGAGATTAAATATCGAAAAAGAGGCTTATATCTATCTTGAGATAGCTTCTTTACAATTTATATTATTAATAAGTTTAGTTTTATTATTTCTATTATTTTTGCTCTGTAGTCTTCTCCAAACTCATTTCTAATTGGTATAGCTCATTTTTACCTTCAACGTAGCTTTCACATACTTTTAAGTTATTAATTTCAATTCTTTGAAGCATACACATATCTTCAAAGTAATTTTTACAATCATAATTTTCACAATATATATTAGCCATTTTACCCCCTAATATTAAATTCTTGTATATTATTTATTCCAGTTTTATTTTTCATATCTTTTATTTTATCTCTTATTTTTCTATATAATTATCTATTACTTTATCTTTAACCAGGTCAATATAATCTAATATAGTTTGCTCTAACCACTCAAGCTCATTTTCATTTTTACACTTAAAAAATAAATCACTTAAAAATATTTCTAAATCTAATTTATTTAATAATAATTCTCCAGTATTATCTCTATTTAACATAATAATTTTTCTCCTTTTTTATTAAATTTAAAGGAATCCCTTTGTCGTTATAGCTTTCTTCTTTTAAAGTGATTATATCTACAACAAATGTTTCATCCTCTCCATTAAGCTTAACTTCAATCAAATTAAATACTTCATACACTTCAATAACAGTAATAATTTCTTCTCCCAAGTAAATAGGCAGTTTAAATTTCGTTCTATGTTTAAGTGTTTGGATATCCATAGTTATCTCCTTTAATAAGTATTAATCCTCTGATATATTAAATATATCATTAAATAAATTTAATATCAATATTTTATATAGTCAACAAAAATGGTATAATTATTGTGATTTCAAATAATATATTAATGCTATTTCTATAAAAAATAATATTAAAAAGGAGATATTAGGGCTTTTAATTCTGGAGTACCCAAAAATAACTTTAGTTATATACTTTTTTTAGATGAAAATGAGAAAGTGGTTAAAACTATGGTATTAAATGAAAAATATGATATTTCGAGGAGTAGAAGTCATAAGGAATACCTAAGTAAAAACGTTACTTTTAAATTTAATAAAGTGGATAAAGAAAATGAATTAACTTATAGATTAGAGAAATAAATATCAATAGGAATGTTTATAGTAATATGAGTTTTTATAAAATATTAATTTTTATTAGTAAAAAAAGTTAAATTTTATAAAATAAAATATAAAAAAATAAAAAATAATATAATTTCAATAAATTAATAAAAATATTATTAATTTATCGTAATAATTATAAAAAACAAAAAGGAATAGAATATAATCACTATATAAATTTTAAAAAATATATCTTTAATAATGATTGTTAAAAATAAAAAAGAGGTGGATTAAATGAGAGAAGTGAACTTAGATAGGATAAAAAATTGTCCATGGGATTTGGAATTTGCAGAAAAGCAAGCTTATGAGATGTGTATTGAGGCTATAGAAGAAGATGGATTGTTACTTAAAGATGTAAGGTGGGATGAACTTAATTTAACTAAAAAACAGATATATAAACTATGCCTTATAGCAGTAAGACAAAATGGAGAGGCCTTAGATTATGTTAAAGTACAAACAGAAGAGATATGTATAGAAGCGTTGAAACAAGATAAATATGCAATTAAATATGTTAAAGATAAAGAAAAATATGAAAATATATTTAATATTAAATATTTAAAAAAGCAGGGAGAAGCTAAAGAAGTAATGGCAATAAAGGAAAATGGTAAGTGGCTATTTACAGTAGGTTGCCAAGAAGACATAGACCTTGAAGAGTTTATATATAGAATTTATAATACAGATGGAGGGTTTGATTTAGAGAGAGGAATAAATGTTCATAGACAAGTTTATGTTGATTTTTTAGAACAATTTAAATAATATAAAAGAGCTATCTGTTAATTTAGATAGCTTTTTTTAACCACTTTTATTGGCATTGTTTAAATACACGTAGTGTTAAGGTTTAATCTATTCTTGAAGCTTTCTCATTATGTCAGTTATCCTAATTTAAACACACATAGTGTTAAGGTTTGATAGTTGTAAATAAGCCATTTTCACTAAGCATTCATAGGCTCTAATCTTAATCCTTCTTTTAGTATATTTATACTGACATTTATATTCCTGTCATGTTGTGTATTACAGCCTGGACAAACCAACCTTCTAAGTGTTAAGTTTTTTATATCTCTATTTCTAATGTTTTAGGCTTGCATCTCCATCCTCAACGC
Organism: Clostridioides sp. ES-S-0190-01; assembly: GCF_020658275.1. Classification (NCBI taxonomy): domain Bacteria; kingdom Bacillati; phylum Bacillota; class Clostridia; order Peptostreptococcales; family Peptostreptococcaceae; genus Clostridioides; species Clostridioides sp. ES-S-0190-01. The sequence continues at coordinate 10,863 of NZ_JACVWA010000051.1, forward strand.
AAGTAAGGTAGAGTATTTCGCCTATCTTTGATAAATTGATTATAGCACTATATAAATAAATTTACAATAATTCATATAAACAATAAAATATAATATAGTTATCAAAGAATAACAAGAATATTAAAATTTATTATAAATTATTTACCTGTAATAAAAAACACTGCTATTTTAAGCAGTGTTTTACAGTTTTATAAAGTACATATACCAAAATGGCAAAACTCCAGAAGTCTTCTCCACTAAGAGTTATGTACAAGAATCTGAATAAATGCATAAAAGCACCTCCCTTTCTACAATAAAAATATTAGTTCTTTAAATTAATATTTAATAATGTAGTTTTAGAATGAGCCTTTATGGATTTGAAGTTTTTCAAAAAGAAAATACTTATTATTAATATATATTGTTATATGCACTTAACTATAGTTATATAACTAATTAATACTATAAATATTATATTATTTATATAAAACACAATATTATCTCAACTTTTAAATACACGTAGTGTTAAGGGCATAAGTCATTCTATCCCAACTAATAGTTAAAAACAATAATGTAGGTATTCCAAAAGATGTATCAATTAACTCAGAATAAATTTAATTATAGCACTATATATATCAACTTGTAATATTTCATATAATCAACAAAAATGATATACTTATTATAAATATAATTGAAAAATAATATAATAAATAAAATAAAGTATTATAAAATATAACCGAAAAGAGGAAAGATTAAATGAAATGTATAGATTTAGATATGATAAAAAATTATCCATGGGATTTGATAAATGCAGAAGAACAAAGTTATGAGATGTGTATAGAGGCAGTAAAACGAGATGGTAGATTACTTAAAGATATAAGATTTAATGAACTTAATTTAACTAAAGAACAGATATATAATTTATATTTTACAGCAGTAAAAGAAAATGGAATGGCTTTAAAGTACGTGAAATTCCAAGCACCAGAGATATGTCTTGAAGCTGTAAAAGAGACTGTATATGCACTTAAATATGTAAAAAATCAAACAGAGGAAATGTGCCTTATAGCGGTAAAGCAGAATGGAAATGCTTTAAAATATGTAAAAGAACAGACAGAAGAAATATGTGTTGAGGCAGTAAGACAAAATGGATTGGCTTTAGTATTTGTAAATAATCAAACTGCTAAAA
>NZ_JACVWA010000052.1:0-2844 GCF_020658275.1 Clostridioides sp. ES-S-0190-01
AATATTGGTCAAGTCCTCGACCTATTAGTATCGATAAGCTAAATACATTGCTGCACTTACACCTTCGACCTATCAACCAGATAGTCTTTCTGGGGTCTTACCCTTGCGGTGGGAAATCTTATCTTGAAGTTGGCTTCGCGCTTAGATGCTTTCAGCGCTTATCCATTCCGTACATAGCTACCCAGCCATGCCCTTGGCAGAACAACTGGTACACCAGAGGTACGTCCATCCCGGTCCTCTCGTACTAAGGACAGGTCTCCTCAAATTTCCTACGCCTGCGACGGATAGGGACCGAACTGTCTCACGACGTTCTGAACCCAGCTCGCGTACCACTTTAATGGGCGAACAGCCCAACCCTTGGGACCTACTACAGCCCCAGGATGTGATGAGCCGACATCGAGGTGCCAAACCTCCCCGTCGATGTGGACTCTTGGGGGAGATAAGCCTGTTATCCCCAGGGTAGCTTTTATCCGTTGAGCGATGGCCCTTCCACGCAGAACCACCGGATCACTAAGTCCGATTTTCATCCTTGCTCGACCTGTATGTCTTGCAATCAAGCTCTCTTTTGCCTTTACACTCTACGTACGATTTCCGACCGTACTGAGAGAACCTTTGAGCGCCTCCGTTACCTTTTGGGAGGCGACCGCCCCAGTCAAACTGCCCACCTGACAGTGTCCCAAGACCAGATTCATGGCCTATGGTTAGAGTCCCAGTACTACAAGGGTGGTATCCCAAGGATGGCTCCGCCAAAACTGGCGTCCTGGTTTCAAAGCCTCCCACCTATCCTGTACATGTAGTACCAAGACCCAATGTCAAGCTACAGTAAAGCTCCATGGGGTCTTTCCGTCCTGTCGCAGGTATCCGGCATCTTCACCGGAATTACAATTTCACCGAGTCTGTTGTTGAGACAGTGCCCAAATCGTTACGCCTTTCGTGCGGGTCGGAACTTACCCGACAAGGAATTTCGCTACCTTAGGACCGTTATAGTTACGGCCGCCGTTTACTGGGGCTTAAGTTCACTGCTTCGATTACTCTAACAGATCCCCTTAACCTTCCAGCACCGGGCAGGCGTCAGCTCCTATACATCGTCTTGCGACTTAGCAGAAACCTATGTTTTTGGTAAACAGTCGCTTGGGCCTATTCTCTGCGGCCACCGTATGGTGGCACCCCTTATCCCTAAGTTACGGGGTCATTTTGCCGAGTTCCTTAACAACAGTTCTCTCGCGGGCCTTAGGATACTCTCCTCACCCACCTGTGTCGGTTTGCGGTACGGGTACCTTTAACCTCGATAGAGACTTTTCTTGACAGTGTGAAATCAGCTACTTCGCTACTAAATTTCGCTCCCCATCACATCCCAGCATTATCAAAGCGGATTTACCTACTCTGACTGCCTCAATGCTTGGGCACACATAACCAACAGTGTGCTTAGCTTATCCTACTGTGTCATCCCATCTCTCAAACGGTTATCGGTAGTACAGGAATATCAACCTGTTGTCCATCACCTACGCCTTTCGGCCTCAGCTTAGGTCCCGACTAACCCAGGGCGGACGAACCTTCCCCTGGAAACCTTGGGTTTACGGCCTGTGGGATTCTCACCCACATCTCGCTACTCATGCCAACATTCTCACTCCCATACTGTCCACATGTCCTTACGGTCATGCTTCAACCCGTATGGGAAGCTCCCCTACCCATCATTACTGATGCCGTAGCTTCGGTAGTAAGTTTTAGCCCCGGAAATCTTCGGCGCAGGATCACTCGACCAGTGAGCTATTACGCACTCTTTGAATGAGTGGCTGCTTCTAAGCCAACATCCTGGTTGTCTGTGCAATCCCACATCCTTTACCACTTAACTTACATTTAGGGACCTTAGCTGACGATCTGGGCTGTTGCCCTTTCGACTATGAATCTTATCACCCACAGTCTGACTCCCAAGTATAAGATGACGGCATTCGGAGTTTGATAGTCTTCGGTAGGTGCAATACCCCCTAGGACATTCAGTGCTCTACCTCCGTATCTCTCACCTTGAGGCTAGCCCTAAAGCTATTTCGGGGAGAACCAGCTATCTCCGGGCTCGATTGGAATTTCACCGCTACCCACAAGTCATCCCCGAGCTTTTCAACGCTCGTGGGTTCGGACCTCCACGAAATTTTACTTTCGCTTCATCCTGCTCATGGGTAGGTCGCCCGGTTTCGGGTCTACGTCAAGTAACTGAACGCTCAGTTAAAACTCGCTTTCGCTACGGCTCCACACCTTAAGTGCTTAACCTTGCTACTTAACGTAACTCGTTGGCCCGTTCTACAAAAAGTACGCGGTCACACAAGAAATGTGCTTCCACAGCTTGTAAGTGCAGGGTTTCAGGTTCTATTTCACTCCCCTCCCGGGGTTCTTTTCACCTTTCCCTCACGGTACTATACGCTATCGGTCACTAGGTAGTATTTAGCCTTGGAGGGTGGTCCCTCCTGCTTCCCACAGGGTTTCACGTGTCCCGTGGTACTCTGGATCATATCTGAAGTTTTCTCGTTTGACATACAGGACTATTACCTTCTGTGGTGGGTCTTTCCAAACCTCTTCAATTACGATACCTCTTCGTTTAAGATATGTCCGCAACCCCAATAAAGAAAACTTTATTGGTTTGGGCTATTCCGCGTTCGCTCGCCGCTACTTACGGAATCGAATTTCTTTCTCTTCCTTCAGGTACTTAGATGTTTCAGTTCCCTGAGTTCCCCTCATTAAGCTATGTATTCACTTAATGATACTTAGACATTACTCTAAGTGAGTTTCCTCATTCGGAAATCTTCGGATCAAAGTTTACGTGCAACTCCCCGAAGCTTATCGCAGCTTATC
>NZ_JACVWA010000053.1:0-24653 GCF_020658275.1 Clostridioides sp. ES-S-0190-01
TGTATAATTATTACTATGATAGTATGTAAAAATTATTGTAGTTTTTAACATTGGATAATTATTAATATAAAAGTATGCAAATATTATTGTAGTTTTAATGATATGTATAATTATTACTATGATAGTAAATAATTACCCATAGTATTTTTAAACATATAATAGTTATTAATATAAAAGTATGCAAATATTATTGTAGTTTTTTACTATCATATAATTTTTACTCTTACAAAAGTATGCAGATACTATTGTAGTTTTATTATATACTAATATATAAACATATGGATTAGCTTATGACTCTTATAATAAGACATAGTTATTATCACAAAAGTATGCAAATATTATTGTAGTTTTTATTTCTAAATACAGATACTAATACAAAGACCTATATATATTATTGCGATTTCTTACATTCATATAATTATTAATTGTAAAAATATGCAGATATTATTGTAGTTTTTATTATTATCTATAGTTATTACTTGTGAAAGTATATAACTATTATCATAATTACTATCATTAAAGTATGCAGATGTTATTGTAGTTTTATTATATACTAATAAAATAGTAGTCTTTAGGTGTATCTACTTTGGTATGCAAAAGTTATTGTAGATTATAAAGATTGAATATTTACAAATTACAATATACAATTAATAATTATAACTAAATATATTATTATGATTTTTTTACATATATTATGTTAATATATAAAATATAAGATACAAATATAAGAAAAAGGTGGTAACTTTGAATAAAGAAAATGCAAGAGAAGATTTTATTTTAATAATGCACGCTATCTATGAGCAAGAAAAATTTAAATTTATAACTCAAAAATATTTTGAAGTGCATATGATTAAATCATACGAATCAATTGATGAAATTGCTACAGTTTTTGAAGATTTTTTATCTACAACAATTTCAGGTAAGTTAGATTTACTAACAACGCCTGCTAAAGCAAAAAAATTGAGGGCTTGGGAAATTTCCTCGACTTGGAGATTAAAACAAAACTGGGTAAAAATGGCATTAGATTCAATGGAGAGCGATAAAGCTGAAGCAAAATTATTAAAAAAAGAATATATAACAATAAAAGAAGAATTCTTAAAAAACAAAGGTAAAATTAAAAGTATGGATTTAGAATCTCCAGAGGAATTACTTTTGATGCGAAAAGAAACATTAAAAGAATGGGCTACAGATAGTTCTTATAATATATCAGACTTTCCATATTTATCTGAAATGTCAGATGCTAAGATTAATTCGGCATTTACGCACGATTTGCTTTTATGCATAACTGAGATACTTAAAGAACAATATAAATTTAATATAAATAATATAGTATTAACTACACCAATTAGTGTAGTTCCAGGAATTTTTCTCCCTACATTACGCCCTAAAAGAAATAAAAATATTGAAATAATTAAAAATGATGATAACTCGTTTGAATCTGGTACTTATGGAGCTAAAAACCACACTGGTTCTCAATTAAATATTTCCTACAAATTTAAGATAGATGAGGAAAATAGCCAAATTGAAAGTTTTAAAATGGAACTGTATAATCTTGAGACAGAAGAAAAAGCATTACCTAAACTATCCCTTGATAAAAGAGATCTTGAGATTATTATTTACATTGAAAGACTTTTTAATTTGGATACTGCATCTTTTTATCTAAGTGATTTACTAAAACACTTAGGGTTAAAGTCTCGCACAAAAGCAAATTATGATAATGTAAAAAATAGACTGTTAAAACTTCCTTATTATTCGATCTATAGTAAATCTACAGATGCGTTTGGACAAGTTAAAGAAATGTCTTTTAACTTTTTTAGCTCAGTTGAAATTTCTCGTAATGAAGGAGATATTAGTAATGAAGGAGATATCGTAAAGGGAAGAGATATTGTAAAGGTAAAAAGATCTGTTTCACCCGATATGGAAAAAATGTCAACTGACATTATGTATGAAAACGAATTGAAAAAAATAAAGTTACAACAATCAATTAATCTTGCTTATTTTCTTGAGGGAAGAAGAAATTATCTAATTAGAAGTGGTGAAGATTTACAAAATAAGAAATATAGATTTACAATTGATCATTTGAAATATGAAGTACATTTGAGTGGGAAAAATAGTCTTAAAAAAAATATGAACTATTTAGAACTTGGTCTTAATGAAATAATGGAGAATCAATTTATCATTAAGGATTATATACGAGGAGAAGACTTCTTTGATGTCATTTTCTATAAAAATAACGAAAAACAAAAATGCTTATTAAATACTATTCTTGGCTCTTTGCCCGATTATATCATTAATAATATAAGAGTAGCTCAATCTTAAGCTACTCTTATATTTGTTTTATTTTAAAAATCCTTGAATTATTTCATACTGACCATTTTTATTTAAATGTATTAAAGACATTATAAAATTCTGATTATAGAATAAAAAATAAGAATATCCAAGTAATTTCATTTGAAGAAAAGCCTCTTCCTCAGACATTGGTTTTAACTTTATTTGTTTTCTTTTTATATCTTCTTTTTTTTGCTTATTAGTAGTTTTAATAACTTTTTTAAAAGGAATATTATTAGAATTAATATTTAAATTCATGTGGTATATTTTATACAATTTTCTTTTTAATCGATTTGTAATTTTTTCTAATGCTGAAAAAAAATCTTCTGAAACTTCATCCATTTTTATGATTTTTTTGTTGTATTCTAATAATAATTCTATCTTATAGCTTGATTTATTTTGTTCAACTGTAATTTTTATATAGTCATTTTCTTTTAAAAATACTTCTAAAAAATTTAGTTTTTGATGAATGGCTAATTCGATATCTTTACTTATTTCTTGGTTATGTTTTTTTATGATTTTTATATCCATAAGTCCTCCTAAAAAAGAAAATATTATTTAAATAATATAATCTCTAACAATTAATAGTATAAATAATATAAATATATTATTTATATATAATATATAAAATAAAATAAAATATAATCAAAAATAATGAATAATCTATTCTTTAATTTTATCTAATGAATATTTAAAAGTATATTCAGATGAAGGATAGAGCTCTATCTCTACTCGTGGGTTTTCTTTGTCTATAAAATCCATAATAATCACAGGTTTTAATAATTTATCATTTTTTATTATTCCACTTTTTTCAATACCATCACAAATGCTCTTTGGATAGTTGTGTATATCTCTATTTCTCTTGTCTGGAAAATATAATTTAATAACTGTCGTCAAATTCTCATTAAATTTAGTAGTTTTGTATTTAGAAGCAGAAATTGCTTTTAACGAACTCCAAGAAACTAATTCTTCATATTCTCTATATTTTGAATACTTCCCTTTAGCTGGCATTATGGGCTGTCCGTTTTTTCCTGAGATTTTAAAATTTGATTTACTAATTGGTCTTCCTGTAACAACTATTTTTAACATTAATTATATCTGTAATATATTATTTTGGGATCTTTTTATGAATCTGTATTTAACTTCAACAGACTCATTTAAGGTTTCTAAATCAAATATATCTCTACCATTACAATAATCACAGTCCACATAGGCGAAGTCATCTTCTCCTAAAGAAAAAACATCTTTCATTTTATTAAATTTCTTTTCGGATATACTAAGTTTAGATTTTTCACAAATACATTTTAAATTATATATTTTTTCTAACATGCCTGAGTCATATAAAAAATCTATAATTTTTATATTGGTTTCATTGGAGGTTTGTAATTCTAAAAAAGAAAAGTTTGGTGTAATTATTTCATTTTCATATTTTGTTAAAAGCTCATCTAATTTAATTTTAATATCCTCATTTAAAAAAACAATGTTATTAATTTCAGGATAATTGTGGACCTTATTTAATTCTGGATAAAATTCTTTAGTTTTTTTAATTAATATTTTTTTAATTTGATTTAGTTTTTCAGGACTAATTCTATTTTTTATGCAATCATATAATTTTTTTAATTCAATATAAGGCAAATAGCTTAATTCCTCTAAATCTATACTTTCATTAAGTTTTTTTACCTCAAAATATTTACTATCAGCCAACTTAGATAAATAAGAAAACTCTTCATTTTTTTCTAAAATTAATTCTATATTTGGGTTCAAATTCCTATACAGTCGCTATTAAAAATATATAGCGATTTTCTCCTTTCAAATTAAAAATATTTATATAATACAAGTTTTTTATAATTATAATAAAACTTTTTATTTAGATTAAAGTAAATGTTTTATCTATAAATAAAGTATAATACTTGCGTTTAATATAGTCAATAAATAAAACGTGTTTTTTATAAACAATATAAAATAATTTATAAAATATATTGACTATATATATAATAAATATAAAAAAATGTATTATACAAATAAATTAAAAAAGAGGGGATTTTTATATGTTAAGATTTTTAGTTTTGGGAGATTGGCATTATTCCAGTAAAACTCCAGGGAGCCGAATAGATAATTTTAAAGAGACAAGACAGAAAAAGACGAAAGAAATAATGGAAATAGCAAATAAATATAAAATAGATGCTTTTTTGGAAATGGGAGATTTCCTTAATTCAGATAGACTATCAGAATCGGAACTTGCTTCTTTAGCTAAAGATTTTAAGTTCTCTCAATTAAATAATAAGGTATTAGAAATGAAAACAGGGGAGACAACTTTTAGAGAAATAGAACAAGAACTAAAAAATACTATTCCTGTTATTGGAACAATAGGGAACCATGAATTAATAGGGAATGAAATTTCTTCTTTAGAAGAGACGTCTTTAAATGTTTTAATTAGTTGTGGAGCTATAACAATTGCAACTAAAGAAAAGCCAGTCATTTTTAAGGATAAAGAAGGTTTTTCTTTAGCAATAACAGGAGCTCCTTATACTCATAACATAGATGGAGAAGATAAATCTGCCTATATTGTTAATAAAAAGTTGGCTGATTTTCACATCCACCTTGTACATGGATACTTAATGCCTAAAAGTTATGGGAAGAAGTTTAAACATACTGTTGTTTCTCAAATAGCTTATACTGAAGCCGATTTGACCATAAATGGACATGACCATATTGGCTATGATGAAATTATTATTAATGGAAGGAAATTTATAAATCCAGGTTCTCCATTTCGATTATCAGCAGAACTTAAAGAAATTAACCGTATGCCAAAAGTTATTTTAATAGAAGTAGATAAAAATGGAATAAATACAAAGCCAATTTTTTTAACATGTGCTAAAAAGGGAAGTGAAGTTTTATCAAGAGAGAAAATAGTTAAAAAAGAAAAAAAATTAGAAAAAATAGAAGATGTAAAAAGCTTAATGAATAAGGCTGAATTAACTAAAGGAATAGATATAGTAGATATAGTAAAAAACATTGCAAAAAATAAAAACATAGATGATAACATAAGAGATCAAGCAGTTAATAATATTGTGGAAAATATAAAACTTATGAAAGTTCCTTTTTCTTCAAAAGGGAAATACACAATAACTGAATTAGAAATTGTTAATTTCGCTTGTTTTAAACATGCAGTGTTTGAATTTTCGGAAGGGTTAAATGTTGTATCTGGAGTAAGTGGTCAAGGCAAATCTGCTGTACTTAGAGCAATAAGAGAAGTATATGATTGTTATATTAAAAATCCAAGAAACCAGATTTTAAGTGGAGAAGACTTTTTTAAAATAACATTATATTTAAGTAATGGATTTGTAATTAGTAGGATAGTAGAAAACAATGAAGATAAAAACGGAAATAAAAGAAAAGGGAAAAATGGATATGAAATATTTAATCCAAACAAAGGTTGTGTAGAATATTTTAATACAAAAGCAATAACAACAGTTCAAGAAATTTTAGGATTTAACAAAGTTAAATTATCTGAGAAAAGTAGTGTTGATGTAAATTTTATTAATCAGGGTGATCCTTGGTTTTTTGTTGGTAAAAATATGTCCTCTACAGATAAAGCGAAATTGGTAGGGAGCTTATATGGAACGCAATATGGAGATGTAGTAGTAAAAGACATGACTTCGAATATAAAAAAAATAAATCTGAAAAAAAATGTGATTGAAAAAGAAATAAGCGAATTAGAAGAAAGAAAAGAAAGCTACAATTATGTTTTTAAATTAGAAGAAAATATCTATAAGGTAGAGAGTATTTTAAATGAGATTAAATTAAAAAAAGAGTTAATAGAGAAGTTATCAAAATTTTCTATGGAGTTAAGAGAAAAAGAAAGAAGTATAAGTGAATTAGAAAAGAAAGTGCTAAAGCTAACTGAAAATAAAGAAAAAATTACAGATATGTTTGAATTGCTAACTAATAAGTTCTTTAAAATAAAAATTCTTGAAGAGAAATCTACTGAACTTACTAAAGTGTTAAAATTAGGAACAGAATTAAGAGGGAAAGTAGAAGCATTAAAAGAAGTTAATAAAGCACATTCATTAATGACCAACCTAAAAGGCTCTTATGAGAAAATAGAATTAGAAGAAAAAAAATTATATGAGTACAAAAAAATTGAAAGTGAAAAAACAAATATATACAAAAAGTATAAATATTTAAAAGATAAATATGATGTTTTATTGGATATGGAAAAACAAATTAATAAAATTAAAGATTTAAATAGAATAAATGAGACAATAAAAGAAAAATCTCAAAGTTTAAAGGATATATATATATTAGAAGAAGAATTAAAAAATATAAAAAATAGAATAGATAAATTTAATTTAATTAAAAATAAATTAAATGGTATTGAAGATGTTGATCTTAAGTTAATTCATTTAAAAGAACAAAAAGAGAAGATAGAAATAATTGAAAAACAAAAAGAAGAATTAAACATAGTATTAAATCAAGGAAAAGAACTTAAACATAATATTGACCAGAAAAAGGAATACCTAATAAATAAAATAGAACTATATAAAAAACTTTTGTTGGAAGTTGAAATATGTCCTATTTGCCATGCTAAAATAGACAAAATAGTAGTAAACTCTATAATTAACAATCTAATTAAATTTTAAAAAAGATACTGACAATAATTTAATTATTGTCAGTATCTTTTTTTTGAAAAATATAAGTAATAAAATTATAGAGATTTATAAACATGCATAATATATTGTAAGAAATTAAAAAAATTAATTTTCTGCCTTAATAATGGGCTTTACTAAGCGTAAAATATTAACTGGAGGTATTTCTAAATGGAATTTTCAATAAGAACTATGAAATTGAAGTTAGTAAAGAAATATGTAAACCCCTAAGTTTATATAGGGTCCCGTATTGCCTGGGGAACCAGGCGATATCCTTAAAAAAGGAATACCTACTTTTGTAGGTATTTTTTATATATTTTTTTATATTTAGATTTTTGCTAAAATATGTTATATTAATTATAAAATATATTGCTTATATAAAATATATTATTAAAAAAGGAGTAGAGAACAATGGGTAAAAAAAATAGAAAAATAAAAATTATTATTATATCTATTTTCCTTTTTTTAATTATATCTCTCATAGCTTCCATTTTTATATATCTTTATTTTAAAAATGACATTAGTAACTATATAGAAAGAGCTTATAGTAAAACTGAAAATATGAATAGGAATTCTTTTAATAACAGAAAAACAACAAAAATATATGATAATAATGGAAAATTATTAAAAGAATTTAAGGTTAGAGAATATGATTATCAAAAATATAAGGATATAAATCCCTACTTATTTAAAGCTTTTATAGCAGTAGAAGACAAACGATTTTACGAACATAATGGAATTGATTTTAAAGCTTTGATTAGGGCAGGAATAGTAATATTAAAAGGAGGAGAACTGCAAGGAGGCTCCACAATAACACAGCAATTAGCTAAAAATATGTTTTTAACTATGGATAGGAATATCTGGAGGAAACTTGAAGAAGCTGTAATAGCTCAAGAAATAGAGAAAAAATTTTCTAAAAGTGATATATTAGAATTTTATGTTAATAATATTAATTTTGGTCATGGTTGTTATTCAGCCGAAACAGCATCAATGTATTATTTTGGGAAAAGTACAAAAGATTTAACATTATCTCAAATAGCTTTATTAGCTGGAATACCAAATAACCCTTCTATATATGACCCTGTATCGAATAAAGAAAATTCTATAAAGCGAAGAAATAGCATAATTGATAAAATGTATAGTTCTAAATTTATAACAGAGAGAGAACAGATAAATGCTAAAAAAGAAGTACTTGAGTTAAATATCCAAAAAAAATATTATGATAATAACATTAATGACTATGCTGTTGAGTATGCAATTCAAAAATCTGTAGAAGAAATTATGAAAGATGATGGTTTTCAATTTAGATATATATATGATAATGAAGAACAAAGAAAAAAATATTTGAATTTATACTCTAAAGAATATAAAAAATGTAGAGAAGAAGTAATTAATGGAGGCTATGAAATTAATACCTGTATTAATTCTGATCTGCAGGATAAACTCCAATCTATTATAGACAAAGAAATGAGTAAGTATAAAAAAATAAATAAGTCTAATAACTTGTACATGAAACAATCTGCGTCTACTGTTATTAATAATGATACAGGAGAGGTAATAGCAATGGTTGGTGGTAGAAGTCAAGATGGTAAATTAAACTCATTTAATAGAGCCTCTATTGGAGCAAGACAACCTGGTTCAACTATGAAACCACTAATTTCATACCTACCTGCATTTGAAAAAGGATATTCCCCAGATGATCAATTTACAGATAAGCCAATTAATAAAGGTCCACTTAATTGGTATAAAGGATATAAAGGAGATATAACATTAAGATATGCCACTGAGATTTCTACAAATACTATACCATTTAGGTTAACCAAACTAAATGGAGCTGAGAAGTCTCTAAAATATTTAGCTAAAATGAATTTTAAATATCTAACTCCAGCAGATAAAACGCCTACTATAGCTTTAGGAGGATTAACAAGAGGAGCAACGACAACTGAAATGGCAAGTGCATATTCCACAATTGCAAGGAATGGAGAATTTATAGAACCTACAAATGTAAAAGAAATTAAAAAAATTACAACTGGAGAAGTTATTTACAAAAATAATAAAAACAAAAAGAGAGTATATGATTCAGGAGCTTCTTACCTAATGACAGATGTTTTAAAAGGCAGTATTGAAAAAGAACATGGGACTTCTCATAAGGCTAAACTTAATAATTATAAATACCAAGCAGGCAAAACAGGAACAACAAATAATAATAAGGATGCATGGTTTTGTGGATATACTCCTTATTTTACAATGTCTGTATGGATCGGAGATGATACACCTTCAAACCAATCTTCTTTAGAGTCTAATTTAGTTAAATCTATATGGAATAAATTCATGAGTGGATTACATGAAGGTAAAAAGGAAGTAGACTTTAAAAAGCCAGAGCAAGTTTATATTGAAAATGGTAAATTAAAAACATTAGGACCTAAAGAATTTGCAATTAAAAAAGAACGATTAAGTCTTGAAAAAGATAGAAAAGATAATGAATCAAAAACTCAAAAAGATAGATTAAAAGAATTAGAATATAGAGTTATATTTGGACTAAGTGAAGATGAAGAACTTATTAGAGAAATAAAAGCAAAAAATGAGATAGAAAGTTTAAGAGAGTATAAACTAATTAATTTAACACAAGTAAAAGAGTTAGATAGAATTCTTTTAAAAGTAAAAAATAGTGTAATGAATGTAAAAAGAAAATCTGTGTATGATGAACTTATGGAGGAATATAGATTTTTAAATAATAATTTTAATGATATTAAAGCTCAGTTAAATAGAGAGAAAAGGGAAGAAGAATATTTTAAAAAACAACGAGAGAGGGAAGAAAGAGAATATCAAGAAAAAATTAAAAACCAAAACAACAATAATGTTCAAGAAAGTGAAGAAAAAGATACAACAAATAAAGATGAAAATTTAAATAATGAATCAGATAATGAAAACATCGACACTGAAGATAGTCAAGAAGATAAAAATAATAATGAAAATAAAAATATAGAAAATGATAATATTGATACTAATGATGATAAAAATAAAATTTAATATATAATGGAGAAAGGAGCTATTTAATGAAGTTCTTTAAAAAGAAAGTCATAGCTATAATTACTTTAGTAGTTATAATCATAGGTTTTGTCTTAGGGGGAGAAGTCAGTAAAAAATCAGAAATATCAGAAGATAATTTACAAGGGTTAATTAGCCAAAATTATAGTATTGAGAATTTAGAAATAAAAAATAACTCTATAGAATTTATAGTAAGAGGAAACTTGCAAATGAATGATATTAAAGATTTTTCTAATGAACTTTATAAGAAAAGTAAAAACTGGGAGCAAAATGAATTAAAAGTATTTTTTGTATCAAAAGATGCAAATACAAAAAATTTAAAAGAAGAATTTTTTGTAACTGGTCTAACAAACAAAGTAATTATAGATAAAAAGAAAGACATGATAAAAATAGGGACTTTTGTAGGTGTTCCTTCGATTGAAAAATCAAGAGAACTTTCTAAATTTAAGGAAACTAATATTAAATATAAAGATAATAATGTAGAGATTAATGTTAGTTTACCAGAAATAAATAGTTTAGAACAAATAGTAAGCCAATCTAAGACTTTTTCTATAATGTTTAGAGACATAAATAAGGATAAAGATATAGATAACATCCAGCTAAACATAAATACTATTAGTAATAATTATATATTCAATACCAAAAATGAAAATGTAATAGAAGTTATAGAAAACATAAAACAGTCTTAACTAAAACAAAAAGTAGAGTATTAATACTCTACTTTTTGTTTTAGTTAATTTTTAGCAGAACTTTTAAAGTTAGTTTTAGAAAGAGTTTTTAAATTTAATGCTAAAAACAACTTCTTTTTCTTAGACCTCAAGACTTTTTAAAATTGAGTTCTTATATAATATTAAATGCACTTTAAATTATACCACTATTTTATTTCTGTGTCTATGTTGGACGACTCTCTTAGTTTAAATGTAGATATAGTATTTCTCATGGATATCTTTGTTTGTTCTTTTTCTATAGGAATTATTTGGGATAGGAAGTCCCAATCATAAGAAAATTTTAATTGTGTGGTAATATTTGTCCCCCTTCCAATAATAGGCATATACAAGTCTGGGGATAATTCATACCCATTAATATAAACTTTCCATTTTTCTTCTGCTATCCCAGCTTTCCCAAGAATATACTTAACATCTTGGTATAATTTTTGGCTTGTAACATAACTATCTAAGTAATTAGAAGGGACTGAAGTTCTAATACCTCCTTGATGCCCAACAACCCTTGAAATGTAAGTTGATGTTGAAGATATGGAATTAAATTTTTTTTGCATATTTTGAAAATCCATAATTCCAGCAATACAAATAAGAAAAATAATTGAAAATATGGCTACCTCTAAAGAAGTAAATCCTTTATTGTTTTTTAGTGTATTTAAATTCATTTTTTAATTATATTCCTACCTTTCTTCATATTTTCATTTGTTAATATTATACAAATTTTAAATATTTAGTATAACTTATATACTTACTAATGCATTAACAAAAAATATGAGAAAATATAAAATATTATTTTTTAATGTTAATTTATGTATTTTTGATATTAAATTAACATTAAAAAATAATATTTTTATTAATAATAAAAAATAATTTAGTATTTATAATAATTTTAAATTATATTTTGTTATTTTATTTTTTTTAAAAAAATAATTTGTTATTTAATGGAATTAAAAAATAAATTGTATTATATAATAAAAAAATATAAAAAGGTTTTTTATTAAAAAGGAGATGGTTAAATTGGCAAGACCACCAGAACTTCCTATTAGGGGTGAAGAGGATTATTTCCAAAAATTAGTTAAGGAAATAAATCCATATCTCCAATCTCTAAACATAGAATTGAATTTTAAAGGCTATAAAAACACAGTAAAAGAATATGGAGAAGTTGACTCTAAGGATTATAATAAGCTATGGGAATTAAGTAGAGATTTTAACATGTGGGGGGAGTATTTTACAAATATGCAAGCAGTAATTGAAAAATTATATTTAGATTCTGAGGTTGCAGAGAAAGAGGTGTTTGCTATTGCATCTGAGATGGCAGACGTGAAATCCGTAAATAGAGGAGATAGATTTGCTAATAGAGAAGCTTCAGTTGTAGAAACGAGAAAAAATAAAAATTCATTGAAAGCTTTTTTAAAAGTAATAGAAAGTAAAATAGACTTTTCTTATAAATGTCACCACCATTGTAAGAATACTTGTAACTGTATAAAGATGCAAAATCCAAATTTTAGTTAATGGGTGATTATGATGAAAAAGTCAAAGAAAATATTAAGAAGACAATTAGAGTTTATAGAAATTTCTAAAAAAGTAGGAAAATTATTTAAAGATAGAAATATATCATTATCTTTTGAAGGATATAAAACAACATTAGAAGAATATCTTAGTTGCAATGAAAATGATTTAGAAAATCTATACCATTTAATAATTGATTCGAATTTATGGAGCCATTATTTTGGAGATCTTATAGGGTTAACAGATAATATTTATTCAGAAAAAATAAGTAAAAATTTTTTTTTAGAAATGGAACATATTACAAAAAAAGAAGAAATTGAAGATTTAAAAATAGAGATTAATTTATTTAAAGTATTTTTAAAACGATTAAAAATACAAAAAAAAATGTTTGATAGAATTCATTACCATTGTTCTAAAATGTATATGGATGCAAATAATAATTTGAATTTTAGAAGTTTTGAATAGCTCTAATAAAAAATCTCTTACTTAGCATTTATGGTAAGAGATTTTTTTATGTAAAATAAGATATTTAATTAATTATTCCCATAAAAAATAGATAGTGTCCTCTTTAAGCATATTTAGTTTTATATTATCAAATAAGTTTTTAATATTATGTATACCCTCTTCACTTTTTACACAGTTACAGTGTTCTGTATAATCACTTTTAATAAAATCATTATAAATAGCATTAAAAGAATTGAAACCGATTTCCACACAATCTTCTTTCTCTATGGAAAAAGAGAAATCAATATAATTTAATAAAATATTAAATTCTGGCTGAAACATTTCAGATTTTAAAACTACAACCCTGTTGTTATTACTAATTTCTGCTGTTATTGAATAATTTAACATCTAAAAATCACTCTCCCCAATACTTTTTGATAAACATACTTTTTATACTTATTTATATAATTATATCATAGTTTATGATTGTTTTTTATTTTATACAAAAAATAATGATGAATTATTAAAAAAATTTAGAATAAGTGTACAATTATTAGATTATATAGTTTAATAATCTATAAATAATAGATTAAATATAAAAAAAATAACCTAAAATGGTAAAAAATGGAAATAATATATACAATAAAAATATCTAATACTTACATTAGATATTTTTATTGAAGAATAAATACTAAATTTTTTATAATGATTGAATTATCTATTTTATTATTTCTTAAGTATAGAAATTTTATTAGTAGATGCATTAAAATTTATACTAAATCCAAATTCTCTAAGTACAGCATTCATTTCAGCATAAATAATATTGTTTTCTAATTTAGAGGAAGTTGTAGTTAATTTTTCAGCACCATTTATTTTTATTTTTTTAGTTCCAATATAGTATTCAGTTATACTATTGTTATCGCTCAAGATAGCTAAATTTTTATTAATTTTAAGTTTAATTTTTAATTCTTTTGCGATTTCTTCAATAGGAAGTTGTATTATACCGTTTTTTAACATAGCTGGATGTTTTAATTTAACTTCTTTATTATTTATAAAAATTTTATCTAAGGAAGAATTTTGTTTTTCATCTTTAAATTTTGGTTCATTGGTTTTATCTTTTTCTTCTATTTTTAAAGAAAGATTATTAAAGGTATTCAATAATCCTTTTATTTCAGCTTCTGAATAGGAGCTTTTTTTATCTTCTACAACCAAAGGTTTACCTTCAGCAATAAATAGTAATTTCTTTTTATCTTCAATCAAGTAACCATTTTTTATTTTTAATGCAATTTGATTTAATACATCTCTAACTTGATTATAAGTTACAGTTTTATTTAAATTTACATTTATGCCAGAATCATAATAATAGATATTTTTATCATTTTTATTTAATGTAAACTTTAAAGTAAGATTACTTTCTTTATTTAACTCATTTTCATTTAAGCTTTGCCAAACATTTAAAGCTAAATCTCCATTATGGTTTCTATTCCATACTTCTCCCGTTACTATGTTAGAATTAAATATGTTGCAAAACCCATTTTGAGCTTTAGTTTTCTTTTTGTTTACGATATTTCCATTTAAGTCATAGATTGTAGTTATTTTAGTGCAACTATTATTTTCTTTTACATATTCATCAGAAGTTAAATCAGAAGAATTTCCTGGAGTTAAACCATTATCTAAGCTTGGATCATAATTATCAGGTGTACCATTATTATTGTTACCACCAGGATTAAATTCATCATCTGGAATTTTATCTGGTATATAAATAGGAGGCTCATCTTTATTAGGATTATCGTCTCCATCTGGTTTTGTAGGTTCGATACTTGAAGGTAGTTCATCCTCTGGGATTTTACCTGTTTCTTCTGTTGGAGTAAAATTTTGTAGTTCAATAAACATAGAAGCTCCACCTTTTAATATTTTATTAGTTCTCTCATCTTTAAAATAATCTGATAACTGATATCCTATGTATAGCCCATATTTATCAAGGAAAAAAGAATATTTGTCATTACTGTTTAATCTTTTTACAGAAGATAGGTACATCTCATCCATAAATTTTATAAAAAGTTCATTTCTTTCGCTCCCATTAGTATTAACAAAAGCTAAATAAATAAGTTGAAAGAAAATATAATCAAATTGATCATAGTCTTTATGTTTTTGTATTTCTGAGTCTTCTAAATTTGTATGTAGATTTACAGACATATTAAATATATCTATTAATAAACTCTTACTAAAATCTAAATTTAATTTATCTAAAGACTCTAAAATTCTATCAAGGTCCTGCATTGTATCTGGATTAAACACAACTGGTATAATATCTTTTTTATTTGGACTTATTAAACTATTATTTGTACTTTCTTTTCTTGTTATATTATTTTTATAATTAGCTTTATTTACCGCAAATGAAGTAGTTGGGACAACTTGAATTAAAATTAGCCCTATCGAAATTGCGGATATTAATTTTTTATGCATAACTTAGCCCCTTTCTTATTTTTAATATTACATACTATACAAAAGATACTTCTTTTATAACATTCACTTGAATATCTAAAAAATATTACCATTGTACAAGGTTTATTTATTATAAATATAATTATTGTGTAATATATAGAGTTCATGGACAAATGTTGTATATTTTACCCCTCTAAATATATGACATCAAAAAAATACCTATTAATTACTGTAAAAAGTATTAATAGGTATTTTTATCTTAATAAGAGTTCACATGTATTTTTTCATTACAAATTGGGCATTTTTTATTTCTATTTATTATATCTATTGGTTTTGCTAAAAATAAGTTATCGCATTCTTTACATAAAAACTTTGTATATGTTAATAAGTTTACATAATCAGAGACAAGTACATATCTGTTAAGATTATTTTTTAATAATAAATAGTTAATGAAAGTATATTTAATGTTATTTTTATCTTCAAGATTAAGAAAAGCTTCTTTTTCTAAAATAAAAACTTCTTTTGAACTTTTTTCAAACACACTAAATTGATTTTCTTCCATATCTAATACTATTAATTCCTTATTAGAAAAATCATAAATATCTTTTTTAAAAATATCTTCTTGTGATAGAGTATTATTTTTATTAAGTTGTTTTAAATAATCTTCTTGAGAACAAACTTTGCATTTCTCTTTAAATTCTAAAAAATAAGGTGCTGTTTTAAACTTAAATCCACATTTAGAATGTAAAATCTCAACTTCTCCATAAAACCCATTATAATTACTCGTTAGAATATATTCATCTGAAAAATTTTCAAATATCCTTTTTTGTAATCTTTCAGTTTTCTTTTTTGTTAAACAATGCTGACATCTTTTACCAGAAATAAATTCATGAGGAGTAACTAAAAACTCCTTATTACATTTTGTATGCTTCATTAAAATGTTTTCACTTGCTGAAATAAATCTGCCTGTTACTTCATACTCATTCCCTGTAAGCTCTAATACCTTCTCTTTAAATCTTGACGATGTATTAATAGGTTTACAAAATTTACAATAATAATCTTTTGTTATATCTGAAGGTTTTATACAAGAGACTTTCTTACATGATTTATGCATTAACATTATAGGCTTATTATAATCTGTAACAGGTTCTAATAATTCATATTTATAATCAAAAAAAAGTAGTAGCTCCTTATTTAATT
This sequence comes from Clostridioides sp. ES-S-0190-01, assembly GCF_020658275.1. Lineage (NCBI taxonomy): Bacteria > Bacillati > Bacillota > Clostridia > Peptostreptococcales > Peptostreptococcaceae > Clostridioides > Clostridioides sp. ES-S-0190-01. Next base: position 16,343 of record NZ_JACVWA010000053.1, read on the forward strand.
TATCAGTCAAATAAATTGAATTGCATTTAAAGCATATATATGAATTATTAATTAAAAATTTATAGTTAGTACGACATACGGAATAGCAAGTTTTATGAATTAATATTATTTCATCTTCTAAATTTAGAAGAATATTAATAAAAATATATTCATTTGAAAATTTTGTATATATTATTCTTTGTATAATATCAAAACTGTCAATTGTTTTAATGTGCTTTTCTTTAGAGCTTTTTTTCTTAAATCTATTAAAAAAGTTTTTTATCCCCAATCAAATCACCCTTTATAAAAAATAACTATTTAAATCTATTCGCCAAATTATAGTGTTAACCTTTTTTAATTTAGAAGATAAAAATATATTTTGCATATCTATTATTACATTGTTTCTTATATTAATGTAAACATTTTATATAATGAATTAGATACAATAACAAACAATGAAAGGAGACATTAATGAAAAAATTTATACCATCAATTATAATTGTTTTATCTATAGTATTTTTAGAGGTAAATATTAATAATACCTCAGCTTATAACATAAATCAAATATCAATTATTTTAAACATCCTTATATTCCCTATTTTATTCTTTATACAAGGCCTCATAGTACAAAAAGAGAATTTAAATGAAAGTTTTTTGATTTTCCCTTTTGTAGCTTATATATCTCTATTAATTATTTCTTTAGAATATAAAAATCTTATATTTTTATTAATATATTTTTCTTTTATAAAGCTTGGTTGTTTTTTAGGAGAATGGATTTCTAATAATAAATAGAAATACGTTTTTTTATAAAAAATAAATTCGTGATTTACGTTGACTATAAACAACAAAAAGTATATATTTATATTAAAAATAAAAAGAAAAAATAAAAAGGAGAAAATAATGATTGATATTATGGTTGTTGTATTTACATTGGTAATTTGTATATTTTTAGGGATTATTCTAATTGGACCAAGGATTATAGGAAGTGGAGAAATAGGAATTGTTGAAAAAAAATTCTCAAAGAACTTTTTAAAAGAAGGTGAACTTATAGCCTTAAATGGAGAAGCTGGTTTTCAAGCAGATATTCTTAGAACAGGATTACATTTTAAGAATAGACTTTTTTACAAAGTTCATAAAAAGCCATTAGTTACAATAAAACAAGGACAGATTGGTTATGTTTTTGCTCGTTCAGGTGAAAGTTTAAAAAATGGGCAAATATTAGGTAGAGCAGTGTCATGCAATGATTTTCAAGATACAAAAACATTCTTGAAAAATGGAGGTCAAAAAGGACCTCAAAGAGTTGTTTTAAGAGAAGGAACATATGCTTTTAATTTAGCTGAATTTATAATCTTAACAAAAAATGAAACTTATTTTTTAAATATAGGAGATAAAAAAGAAATCGAAGACATTAAAAAAATGAAAGATGAATTAATTAAGAAAAATGGTTTTGATCCAATAGTCATTGATGATAAAGAAGATAATCTTGGCATTGTAGTAACTAAAGAAGGAAAAGCATTGAAGCAAGGAGATCTAATTGCACCAATAGTTGGAGATGATGAAAATAATCCTGACTTATACCACAATTCTTTTCAAGATATAGAAGCATTTTTAAAAGCTGGAGGATATAAGGGTAGACAATATGAAGTATTAACAGAAGGGGTGTATGTAATAAATCGTCTTTTTGCATCAATCGAAATTGTACCCAAGCAAGAAATAGAAATAAGTTCAGTTGGGGTAGTTTGTTCTTATATTGGACAAAAAGGAGAAGATGTTTCTGGCAAATCTTACACTCATGGAGAGTTAGTAGAAGATGGATGCAGAGGGATACTTAAAAATCCTTTAATGCCAGGCAAATATGCTTTTAATATTTATTCTGGTTCAATTGAAAAGATTCCAACAGATAACTTTGCATTAAAGTGGAGAGGCGATGAATGTGGCCAATACGAATATGATAGACATCTAAAAGAATTATCTGTCATTACTAAAGATGGATTTAAACCTTTATTACCACTTTCTGTAGTAGTTCATATAGATTATAAAAAAGCTCCACTTGTAATACAAAGATTTGGTTCAGTACAAAAGTTGGTTGATCAGACTTTAGACCCTATTATATCTGCTTATTTTAAACAAGTTGCAGAGACAAAAACTTTTTTAGAATTACTACAAAATAAAACAGAGATAAGTCAAGAATCATATAAAATAATGAAAGAAGAATTTCAAAAATTTAATTTAGAATTAGAAGAAGTTTTAATAGATACTCCTAAAGCCAATGGGGATGAAAGGATATTAGCTCTTATAGAACAGTTAGCAGATAGACAATTAGCAAAAGAGCAAGTTGAAACATATGAGGCTAAAAAAACAGCATCTGCAAAAGAAAGAGAATATAGAGAACTACAATCTAAAATAAATGAACAAGATAATCTAACAAGTTCAGAAATCCACATTAGTATAGAAAAAAATAATGCAGAAGCAGAAAAAGCAGTAGCAGAGATAAAAGCAACACAAAATAAAATAGAAGCAGATTCAAAACTATATATTAAAGAAAAAGAAGTAGAAGCCGAGACATATAGAATTTCAGAAAAAGCAAAGGCAGAAGCAGAAAGTATTAAAGCGTTAGCAGAAGCAGAAGCACAAAAAGAAGAAAAAGTAGGTAAAGCTATAGCTTCTGCCAATAGAGAAAAAGCAAATGCTTATGGTAGCGCTGAGCTTCTAATAAAAAAAGAAGTTGCTATAAAATTTGCAGAAGCTATAAAAGATGGCAATATTGATATAGTTCCTAAAAATATTATAACAAATGATCCAAATAAAGGTTCATCTAATGTTTTAGATAATATTCTTCAATTATGTACAATTAAAAAAATGGAAAATTTCGAACCTTTAAAATGTAAAGAAAAGACAGATGTTCAAGAAAGCCTAAATGAAGCAAAGACAAAAATTAATGAAAATGATTTAATATAACAGGCAAGGGGTTAATATGTTCTTAACTAAATATAAAGAAATGATGAGTTTTAAGCTTTATAAAAAAAATAAAATAATAAAGGAGTTAATAAATAATATAAAAGAAGCTGTAGATATAAATAAATCTATATTAATTTGTAATAAAAATCAAATTGAATTTGAATATGAAGGTTATATATATACAATTGATAAATTTTTAAATAGTAAGATTTTACAAGAATATTATAAGAAAGAATATTATAAAAAAAATTCTTCTCTTTATAATGATTTGTTCGAGGAAATTTTTTGTTTTGATGATAGTACAATAGGAGTAAGAATTGTAAAAAAAGAAAAAATGGCATTAAGTTTATTTTCGAAGTTATATAGAGATGAAAATGTTAAATTCTTAGAAGTATACTCTAAAGACTTTGTTGAGAATAAAAAAAGAATATTGATGAAAAATTATAATATGTGAATATTGTTATAAAATAGAAATTTTATTGTTTATATAAAATATTTTAATGAGAAAAATATATAATAAATAAAAAAGTATTTAAAAATAAAAAAATGGAGGACAGGAAATGTTTGATATGAAAGGTTTTTTAGAAAATGATAATATTAACCTAAGAATAAATAGTTCAAGTAAGGAAGGCCAAAGTTCAGTATTTTTAAAAGTTCAGTCAGAACAGAATCGTATTTTTTACCTATTTAAACAAGAGAATGAAAAATATTTTAATCCATTTAAAGAAAAAAAATTTGTTGGAGTATATGATTCAGAAGAGAATATATTTTTTGAGGTTTCTAAAGGTTTAGTTAAAAAGAATTTAAATGAAATTGATTTTAGAGATGTAAAAATAGAACAGTTGGAAACTGTTTATAGAAAAATTATTAATGATATAAAAGAAGAGATTGTAAAGACGATAAATAAAGATGAAAATTATTTTATTGATAATTTACTTGTAAATACTGTAGTAGATAATGTGAGCTTAATGATAAAACAAAATGCAAGAGAGAAGGCTTTTGAATTATATATAAAAGATATAGAACCATTTGAAAATGAATTTATTGATCTAAAAGAAATAGATATCTTGTATAAAGATAATATATCCATTCTTTTGGCATATCTTAAAGATAAAGACAAAGTTATAAGGATAGAAGCAAATAAAATTATATACAAAAATGCTGAATCCTTCTATGAACAACTTTTATCTTATAAAGAAAGACAAAAAGAGCTAAATAGATTAAGAGTCGCCAATCTTTATATAGATGAAAAGAATCTTTTAAAATGTATTTGTGAAAGACAAATGAAGACTTTAAACATAATTGTAAGAAGTGAGCAAGGAAATATTGAATTAAAAATAGATAATAATTTATCTTATAATAGACCTTATATATTAACAAGTGATATTAGAGAAAGTGAAGATAAAAAAGAATATTTAAGAACGAATAAAGGTGATAGAATAGATTTAAAAAATATTCTTTATATAAAATATCATGGTCAGGTAATATATAATAAATAATTTTTTAATATAACTTGATAAGAAAAAGACTACTTTTAATTAGAGGTAGTCTTTTTCTTATATTTAATAAAGTTATTAATTATACAAAATCTACATGGAATCTATAATAAATAAAACATAAGTTTATATAAATAATTAATAAAAAGGAGAGAAGTAAAATGAATGACTTTGATAAAGTAAGTAGGTTCAGTAGTTACTTAAAATTTGCACAAATGCAACCTTTTGAAATGTGTTTAATGGCAGTAAGACAAGATGGGACGTTACTTAAAGATATAAGATGGAATGAAGTTAATTTCTCGGATCAGGAAAGATATGAACTGTATTTAGAAGCAGTAAAACAAAATGGGTTAGTTTTAGGAGTTATAGATTTTAATAATTTAAAAAGAGCTCAGATATATGAATTGTGTTTAGAGGCAGTAAAACAAAATGGTTTTTCTATATTTAGTATAAAATGGGAAGAATTTAATTTTACAGTAGAAGAAAAAAGAACTATATGTTTAGAAACTGTTAAGCAAAATAAAGAAATATTCAGCTATTTTAATTGGGACAAAATAAATATAAATAATGAAGATAAAAAAATAATATAATATTTCATTTTAAAAATACCTTTAATTAAATTAAAGGTATTTTTAATGTGTTTTACATGTTTATATAATAAAAAAAACTTTTAAAAATATAATAAAAAAATAATAAAAAAGGAGGTATCTACTTGAATATAATTAAGTAGAAAATTTATCATGATAAATAAGAGAAAATTTACAATTAAGATTATTGTTGTTACAGTTTTATTGTCCTTGTGTAGCACTTTTAAGTCTGATGCTTACAGGGACAATGAGATAAAAGGATTAGAGATTGACCATTTAAGAAATGAAGCCTTCGATTATAGTACTTTTATACAATTTGATGGAGTAAACTGTGATAGGCAATTTAAGTTATATAAATATCTTAATGTAATTCCAGAAAAGCTTATAGAAAGCTTTATCGAAAATGATATGAAGATAGAAATAACGAACAGATCACTTCAAGAAAGATTCCTAAGTGATTCTCCATTAGCTGGAGTTTTCTTTGAGGATACAATATATCTAAGCAATATTAAAGATTGGGATGAACAATCTTTAATACATGAATTTGGTCATTTTGTAGATAAAATATCTGGTGAAGATAATTTCTTTAATATATACACAGAAGAAAAAAACAATTTAGTTTTAGATGAAAATAAGGATATAAACTATTACTTGAAAAACCAACATGAATATTTCGCTCAAGTGTTTGAGGAGTATTTACTTAATCCCAAAAGATTATTAAAAAATAATCCTAAGACTTATAAGTATGTGGAACTTTGTATCAATAGAATTTAAAAATAAAAATGTAAACAACCTCTTTTTTTGATAATATAAAAAAGAGGTTGTTTATTTTATAATTTCACTAATTATAATAAATATGAATTTTGAATATAATAATTAAATTTAAAAAGTTTTTATATAAATAAAATGAAGAGAGGTAGAGCTAAGCTATGAGTAAAAACAATAATGCTTGGGTTATAAGATTATTAGCAAGTTCAAGAGATCAAACAGAAGAAATGTGTTTAGACGCTGTTAGTATTTATGGAAAAGCTTTACAATTTGCAGACAACCAAACGTATTTAGTATGCTTAAAAGCTATTGAACAAGATAAAGATGCTATAGAGTGTATAAGATGGGAAGAAGTTGACTTTACAGAAGAAGAAATAAAGAAATTAAACATACTATCAGGTAAATAATATTTAGGAGGATTGAATTATATGAATAGTAAAAATTTTGAAAACTATTTAGAAAGAATTACAGAACAAAAAGAAAGTTTAAGAATTGTAGATGTTGGCAAATTAGATTTAACTAAAGAGCAAGCCTTTATTTTATATTTAAGTGCTGTAAAGAACGATGGTTTAGAATTGAAATATATTGACTTTAAAAAATATGCTTTATCAGATATAGATATTAAGCAGATATGCATAGAGGCAGTTAAAAAACATGGCTATGCACTGGAGTATATAAAGTTTAATGAACTTAATTTATCAGCTAAAGAAATAGAAGAAATATGTATAGAAGCAGTAAGACAAAATGCATTTTCTGTAAAAGTTATAGATTTTAATGAGTTAAATTTATCAGATAAACAGATTTATAATATACTCACTGAAGCAGTAAAACAGAATGGATATGTTTTAGCAGATATAAAAAAACAGGATTATAATTTATGTTTAATAGCAGTAAGACAGCAGGGGTTATCTTTACAATATGCAAAATTTGACTCATTTTATATTACAGATGAACAAAAGAATAAACTTTATATAGAAGCTGTTAAACAAGATGTTTCAGCTTTGCTTTTTATAGAAAATAAAACAGAAGAAATCTATAAAGAAGCAGTCAAGAATGATGGATTAGCTTTAATCTATATAAAAGAGCAAACAGAAGAAATGTGTTTAATAGCAGTAAAACAAAATGGTTTGGCTTTGGAGTATGTAAATAACCAGACAGAAAATATCTGTCTGGAGGCAGTAAAAAGGAATGGATTAGCTTTAAAGTATGTAAACAATCAGTTCGATAAAATTTGTATAGAAGCCTTAAAGGAATATGGATTAGCTTTAAAATATGTGGAAAAACAAACAGAAGAAATGTGTTTAATAGCAGTAAAACAAGATAGTAAAGCTTTAGAATTTGTAAAAGAGCAGAACAATGAAATATGCAAAGAAGCTGTCAGACAAAATGGATTAGCTTTAAAGTATGTGGAAAAACAAACAGAAGAGATATGTTTAATAGCAGTAAAACAAGATGGTAAAGCTTTAGAATTTGTAAAAGAGCAGAACAATGAAATATGTATTGAAGCAGTAAGAGAATGTGGATTAGCTTTAAAGTATGTGGAAAAACAAACAGAAGAGATATGTTTAGAGGCAGTAAGACAAGATGGATTTGCAATTAGAGATGTAAAAAATCAAACAGAAGAAATTTGTCTTGAAGCAGTAAGACAAAAAGGATGGTATTTAATGTATGTAAAAGAACAAACAAAAGAGATTTGTCTTGAAGCTACTAAAAATGACAAAAGAGCTTTTCAATACGTAAAATTAAGTTTATAAAAAAATAAATCAAAGTATGAAGGAGCAAGAGACGTATTCTAAATTAGATGATAAGTGGTACTTAATATTTGAGTGTAGTGAGGTAATCAAGAAAGAAGATTTTTATCACTGATAGGCGAAATACTCCATCCTCAACGTAAGTAGGGTGGAGATTAAAGCCTGTAATATAAAAAACTAAAGGAGGTGAAGAAATGATACAGATGAAAGCTTTTAAATTTAGAATATATCCAAATCAAATTCAAAAAGAAATAATAGAAAAATCTTTTGGGTGTTCGAGGTTTGTGTATAATCACATGTTAGCACTTCAAAAAGAAAAATATGAAAATAAAGGTGAGTCATATTCAAAGTATGAATTAATTAAAAAACTTCCATCGCTTAAAAAAGAATATGAATGGCTTAAAGAAATTGATTCAACCAGTTTACAAGCTACTATTGATGATTTAGATAGTGCATATAAAAACTTCTTTAGAAAGATTAAAAAAGGAAATAAACAAGGTTTTCCAAAATTCAAAAGTAAAAGAAATCATAAAAGAAGTTTTGAAAGTAAATGGGTGAACAATAATATAACTATTAAGGATAACCTAATTAAACTACCAAAATTAAAATGGGTTAAGGCTAAAGTGACTCAAAATATAAATGGTAGAATATTAAATGCTACTGTATCAAAAACACCTACAAGTAAATATTTTGTTAGTATATGTTGTGAAGTTGACATAAAACAATTAGAAGAATCTAATAAGTATATTGGCATAGATTTAGGCTTAAAAGA
>NZ_JACVWA010000054.1:0-97267 GCF_020658275.1 Clostridioides sp. ES-S-0190-01
CATATCATTAAAACTACAATAATATTTGCATACTTTTATATTAATAATTATCCAATGTTAAAAACTACAATAATTTTTACATACTATCATAGTAATAATTATACATATCATTAAAACTACAATAATACTTGCATACTTTTATACTAATCACTATCCAATGTTAAAAACTACAATAATACTTGCATACTTTTATACTAATAATTATACATATCATTAAAACTACAATAATATCTGCATATTTTTATACTAATAATTATCTATTTTAATTAAAACTACAATATTATCTGCATACTTTTTTAATTTCAATTATGTATTATAATTAAAAATTACAATAATATCTGCATACTTCTATTCTAATAATCATCTATTATATCCAAAACTACAATATTATCTGCATACTTTTATGGTTTTAATTATCTTATTATAATTAAAATCCAATAGAATCTACATATTATCAGATATATAATGGTAAAAAATTACAATAGTGCTTATATATTTTTGTATTAGTATATATATTATACTAAAAAACTACAATAGTATTTGCATACTTTTATGGTGATAATTAGCATCTATTAAAGCTTCTGTTGTATATCAATAATATCTTAAGGTTTGTTCATTTAAAAACTACAATAATATTTGCATACTTTTAAGTACATTATATATTGTAAGTTAATACTCTTTTTATTAAATATTTATATTTAATTACTCAGACATGTCGAAAAACAATAAAAACATTGAGATTTTAAACTGATTTCATTTTATCTTTTATAAAACTACAATAATATTTGCATACTTTAATTTTTAGCTATTTTTCAGATTTCAAAATTACAATAATATCTGCATACTATTGTAGTTTTTTGATTTTTTTGCTTGCAAAAATTGTCGGAAAATTTTTTTTGTTTTATAAAGAAAAAATAAAAAAACTCAAACTGATTGCAAATACTTGTTTTGATGAAAACTACAATAATATTTGCATACTTTCTTTTTTCATTTAAATTTCAATGATATATCAAAAAATACAATAGAATCTGCATACTTTACTTTTGCATGTATCTTTTGTAAAATACGTTTTATAAAATGTAAAAAATATAAGAAAGGAGGTAAAAAAGTGGATAATAAATATATGTTTGATGAATTAAAGGCAAATGCAAGAATATCTAAATCAAAAATAAAAGAGATTATATCAGCTTTTAAAAGGAAAATAGATGTAATTAAAATAAATGATAATGGACTTTCTAAACTTGAAAAAGAATTAGGATTAACAAAGAATAATTATACAAAAATTATTTCTTCAAATAAGTCTTTAATAAAACAATATTTGTTATATCATTTTTTGCCTTTTGCAAATGATTGCTTTGTTAGAAAAAACATTTCTTATAAAGATATTGCTAAATTATGTAATATATCTATAGTTACTGCGAGAAGCAACCAAAAAACACTTTCTTATTTAGGACTTGCTTATTTTACTCCTGCTATTAATTATGGTAGATTTGATATTGTAATTGCAGATGAATATAAAAATCATTACAAAAAAGAAAATGGTGGTAGTGGTTATATAACTTTAACACTTAATCACTTAGTACATTTAATAAATTTAAAAAATGTAAATGAACTAAAAATTGAATTAAAAAAGCTTTTATGGATAGATGCTTGTAAAGCAAAAGGAAAAAAAATTAGATTTAGTAAAGATAAATTAGTAGATGTACTACCTTTATATATAAAAAAATCAGATAAATTTATTTTTGATGTTTTAAGTAGCAAAAATACAAAATTTAAAATGGTTGGAGATAGCTTAGAAACAAAGGATTATGAATCTAAAACTGAATTTAACAAAAAATTTGTATCTAAGGTAAGTGAAAAGATTAAGAATTTATTTGATCAAAACAATTATTCTTATAGTTATAATCACTCTAAACTACTTTTACAAAACAATAATTCTAAAGAAGATTTACGAAATCTGGAAGGAGAAAAAGCTTTAATTATAAATGACTTAGCTTGTTTAAGCTTAGAATTTGGTATTAGAAAAGTTTATTTAGGTTTAGATTATATGTTTAAAAACACTATCTACAATGACGATATAAACATAAATAAGATTAAAAACCCCGCTGGATTTTTAAGAAATTTTATCGAAAAGAAATTAATAACTTTTGGTAGTCTTTATTAATTAAAATAATATCATAAATGTGGATTAGTAAAATATTGCTAATTCTAATTTATGATGCAAATTTTTAAAAAGGCACAGGTTTTTAGAAAAAAATAATTTTTCTATAGCCTGTGTCTTTTTTTTGATAAAATTTTTATCCACTTTTTTAACAAAAAGAAAGTTTTTTTATTAACATAATAATTTTTTTAATTATAAAAAAAATAAAATTTATCTACAAAATATGTAATTATTATTAACATAGTTCAAATCATTTATTTTATATTTTCTTAAACATATTGCAAATGCTATAATAAAGCTATTATTTATAATCACTAATTAATGTTTTAAAATCTGTTTTAATTTATGTGTAATAAATATCTTTTTATATTTTATATATCATCATACTCATACTCATCTTCAATTTCAATATCAATACTTATTGGAATTGGATTTGTATTATCATTTATATTCTCTTCTAATTCAAAAGATTCTTCTTTGTTTTCTATTATATCATCTTTTTTTATAACGTATAGAATATCTTTATTTGGAAAATGATTACAAGCAACACTTTTAGAATATTCTGTTGCATAATCTTTATTTCTTTTAATTTGTTCATCATTGTATTCCTTTACCATTTTTTTTATTTTTTCATGCAAATCATTTGGGATATATTCGATTTGAGCGAGTGCTGGAATTTGGACAGTATTATTTTTAACTAAACAATGTGTAATTTGACCAAATGTTCTATAAATCAAATTGCTTGGAGAAAATCTTGGTTCATATCTTTCATCTACTTTTATTGTCATTTTTTCATCTGAAAATGAAGAAAAATAACGGTCTTTTGAATAAGATCTTCCTATAGTAGTTCTTAATTCTTCTCCAAACTCTTCAGAATAATATTTTGCATCAGTTATACTTATTCCAGGGTAAATAATTTTATTTCTTGCATTTGCAGAAACTAATTTAAGGAAACTATCCCCTTCTCTACCTACACTCATTTGGTCTCTTGCTTGTGTAGCCAAATGAGAAGCTACTCTATAGGAACGTCCTTGTGTCAACATTTCTCCAAAACCTTGATTTGCATAGACTTGGAACTCATCAATATACAACATGTTTTCTTTTCTACTATCTTCATCTCCAGGTCTACGAAAAACACTTGATTGTAATTGTAATATTATAAAATATCCAAGGAACTTTCCTAAATCTCTTAAAGAACCTTGTGTTGTTGTCATAGTTATAACCAATCCCTCTTCAAGAGCTTTATCAAAATCTATGTCTGTACCATGTCCTCTTGGTGGATTTAAAGCTTTTCTAAGGTACTCATTGGATACTAATTTGGATATTTGAGTTCTAACACCTGAGCAATGTTCATAGGTCTTGGTTCCTTTTCTATCACCTGTCATGCCTGAATAATAGTCTGTTAAAAACCAAATAGCTATTTCTTCATTTTCTTTTTGTTGTAAAGGATTGCTTACAGGTAACTTTGAAAATTCGTTTACTATTTTTTTACCTATCCCATTTGAGTTCCAAACAAGGTCATTTAAATCAATTAAAGTTGCATCATCTCCATATAACCTTTTTAATAACTTTACAGACTTTCTAATAAGACCATCTGACATATCTTTAAAAAATTGTGGAGAGTCAGGGTTTAACATGTTAAAAGTTGTAGCCATATTCTCTATAACTTCACTCTCATGACCAAACAAAGGATTAAAATAAGGACAGTCAGCAAGTAAAGGATTAAAATAAATCACTTCTCTATTATGGATTTTTGCCATTTGGTATACTTTTTCTGCAAGGTCGCTTTTTGGTTCAAGTACTGTAACTCCTATTTTTTTATTTTGTAAATCTTGATTTATCATAGGAATTATGGTCTGAGATGTTTTACCACAACCAGTAGGTCCAAGTATTAACATATGCAAGAATCTATCTTTTAATGGTATAAAGACAGGAGTATCAAGTATTTCTCCAGCTTTTCCATTAATAGACTCAATTTTTTTCCCTAAAATAACATCTCCAGGTTTTATTTTCTCTTCTTCTGGTTTAAATAGTTTAGAAGAAAAATTAATGTTATTTATTTGAGATATGGTCTCTCTAAAACTTTCTTGAGATGATAATCCTATAATAATACATAGATAGATAAAATTTAATAAATAGATAAAAACCATGATTAGTTTATGAAATTCAATATTCGTTGAATTTAAAAAAGATATTAAACTATGGTTTATAATTAATAACATCCCTAAAAATATAAAAAAACTAAATACTATGTTTTTTAGTTTAAAGACTTTAACATCTTTAAAAGTCAGATAATATGCTATACTGGAAAAACTAACAAACAAGCATAGTATAATGCTACTTTTTCTAAAACATAATTGGATTAACAATAAAAAAATCTCAGCAAAAGATAAACCAGCTATAATAACATAAAATTTATCTTTAAGGATTTCTAAAATTTCATCTTTTTTCATTTAATTTAAAATTATGATAAGTCCTTTCGTAATATTAGCAAGCAAAATATTAAAAATACATAAGAAAAAGCTTACTATTATTGTTATAGTAAGCTTTAAAAAAAAGTATAACTTTCCATTATTTAATGTGTATATTATTAATTATTACTTAAAGATATCCAATAATTAATGTCTTTATAAGGCGTCTCATTACATTCATCATTAACTATTTTATAAAATAATGGATTTGCTTCTCCAGAGTCTATTATATAAGCATATAACAGAAAATTTTCAATCTTAAAATTTATTTTATAGACATCTTTAAAATGTTCAATTTTTGTTGAAATCTCAGCATATACACTATCTTTAGTATCTAAGACTTCGGAAGATAAAATTGTAACAGGTCCATCAAAAATAGGAGATAAACTGGTTTTTTCTAAAATAACATCCCTTCTGGATTCTTCTGGAATCATAAGTGTCCCAATTAAAATCATGTTTGGATCTTTTAAGTTTTTGACCATATATCCCTTACCCTGTATAGGTGCTGTAAGAGTAGATAACATAATATTTGCATCACTATAGACATTTCCTATTTTCCAATTATATTCTTCTTTAAACTTATATGTTTCTAATTCTTTGTCAACCTTATCTAAAATTTTATCGTAGTTAGCATTCTGAGCTAATTTTATTAAATTATTATACAATTTATCTGTATCCTCTTTTGGAAATTCGCTATTGTTATCTTCGCCTAATTTAACGCTATTTAATATTTTATTAGCATTTTCTCCATAAGTTTTTAATAGTTTATCCTTATCACTCATTTTACTTTTTTCTTCAGGAGACAACTTACCTAATTCTTTTTGTATATCTTTTTCTATTTTTTCTTGAGTTTCCCCCTTGTTATTATTATGATTGTTGTTTATTTGGTTATAAACAGAAACACTTGATATAAGCCCAAATAAAACAAAGGCAGTACTAAATAATATTACTTTTATTTTATATTTTTTATTTAACATATCTCTAATCCCCTTTTTATTTATATCTTAATAATATCTATACATATTTTCTTATAATTTATAAAACTAAATACTATATTATAGTACTAAAAAAGTGTTTTAATAAAAAAAATGTACAAAAGGATGTGTTTTTTTATGAAAGAAAAAAAATTAAATTATGAGGCAATGGTTAAAGAGCTTCCTATTCTTGAAAAAATAATTAGTGATGGAGGAAAAGCTTTAATCAAATGTGAAGCAGAATTAAATAACTTAAGGAACTCTTATGAAAAATGTAAAAAAGAAATAGAAAATCTTGGGGTTAATCCACAAAAGGTAGAAGAAGAGATATCCACACTAAAATCCTCTTTTAGTGAAAAATATAAAGAATTGGAAGAATTATTGCCAACTGAAATTATTAATGAAATTAACAATGTTAATGATTACAACAAAAGTAATAAAGATTTGATTTTTTAATAAAAAGAGAAAGGAGCTTTTTAAATGTATGAAAATGAAAGTGAATACTTTTTAACTTTTGATTTAGATATTTTATATTGTCCAAATAAAGAATTAAAATTATCCTGTAAAAAGCTTAATCTCCAAAATTTAGTATTTGAAAATTATAGTGGTAACATAGATAGTATAGACAGCAATTATAAACTAAAAGCCAAAGATGTGAACATTATAGTCAATAAGGTAATTAAAAATGAAATAGGTACAGAATTGGCTCATGAAGATATGTCTTGGATTAAAGAGTTTGAAACAAATTTTGTACTTAATAATAAACTTACTGTTTCTGAAGAAAAAATTATTTTTAATTATTTTATTCTAAAATTAATGCTATTAGGTTTTTCTCAAGATATGGCCAAAGAGATTGCAGTTTCATATAAATTATCTATAGAAAAAAATTGTACTTCAATTGATTTTTTGTCTTTTATTAAAGCTTTAGATATGAAATTAAAAAATAAAAAATTCTGGGTTAATTTTAATATGAACCATGAAAAAGATTTAGAATGCGAATTTATTAACATGATGTTTACCTATAAGGAAAAATTAGAAAATAGGTTTGACTTTACTATGTTTAAAGATAATTATTTAAATGTGTGTAAAAAATCTATAGTAAAAAAGATGTATGATTTTAATTCAAAAGGTTCTTATTTAGTTAAAAATCCATTAAGCGTAGAGAAACAAGAAAAATATCTTCTTTATGAATATAAATCAACCATTGCTGGAGTGATTAAGTATTTAATAACTAATGAATATCCAAGATTAGCAGTAGAAAGTAGCTTTTTAGATTATATTATAGAAGAAATGGTTTCTGTAGTAAAGCTATATTTAAAAATTTTAAAAAATGATGAAATTAATAAAAATATTAATAGTTTATAAAATTAAAAAATAATGAGGGATTATAGATATCCCTCATTATTTTTTAATTAGAATTTATAATCAAAATTATTATTTACATAACTTATATTTTCGGATTCTTTATTAAATAAAAAAGATGATATTTTTCTCTTTTTTTCTTTCTCCATTTCACCAAAAGAACTTTGTTTGTGATTATCTTCAGATTTAATTAAAATATCAATTTCTTTATTATTGTGAGATATATCTTCCCCAAAGATTAAGCGAGGGTCTACTGGTGTAGGTTCTCCTTCTAAATAACTAATATCTTTAATCATATTTTTATTTTTATACTCATCTTTAGTATTTTTTATTAACTTATTTCTTAATCTCTTAGATTTTTTTTCAAGATTTTCGATAAACTCATTGTCGAGAAATTTAAATTGCCCAGATCCTACAATTCTAACACCAGTAGATTTTAAAGACTCATAAAGAAAAGAATTTAAATGTTGCTGGTAAAAATCTGATGGATTTTTTTTCTCATAGATTCTTTTCTGATAGTATTGCACATCTTCTACATTTAAAGAATTAAGAAGTATTGTTGTTCTTATATTATTATCCAATAAAGCAGTATAATCTTTATTGTTAAGTAAAAATTGATTTCTTGATTGAAAGAATAAAATTAAGCCTATATTATAATCGTCTGAATAATTTAATAAATACTCAAGTGAGTCTAAATAGTAAAAAGAATCATCTATATATAGAATGTGTGGATTCCTTTGTGTTATATCTGTCTCTTGTATATCTAAAGTTAGTTGTAATAGTAGCATTTTAACAGCATTTATTGCATTATATTTATATTTTGCTACTTCCATGTCAATAATTACAATTTTTTTCTTTTTAATAGCTTCTTTATAATTTATAATATTTTCATTTATATAATCATATTCATATTTATCCATAAATAAAAAATGGTTTAATATTTCTATATTGGTACTTACCTTTAAAAATACTACTTCTCTATCATATTCTTTAGCTAAAGCATTTAAAGTATAAGCCATTTCTTTTTTAGTTACTATCAGAGTCATGCCTATCTTTTTATTTTGTAAATCCTGTGAAGCTAATGTAGGTAAAACTTTAGAGGTCTTCCCTGTCCCCTTTTTACCCAACACAATCATATTTAAATATCTATTTTTTTGTGAAATAAAAATTTCATTATTATTATTAGTGCCAATTATTAAATTTGTGTTTTTATTATCATTTTGCAAATTTTCCATTTAACTCTCCTATTTATCTTATTTGTCATAGCTTATTTTATATAATATACACTTCTATGATTAAATAAAAATATTTTCTATATGATAAAAAATACTACATCCACCTATTAAATAATTATATAAAATAAACAGAAATCTATAATATAGAAATAATTAGAAAGGAGAAAAGATATTGCAGGGCAAAACACATAAAATTGCTGGGATATGTATAGGAATTGTAACTGCTGATTATTTATTAAAACATCAATATAGTCAAAGCATGTTATTTTCTATTGTTACTATAGGAGTTATAACTATTACTTCTCCATATTTAATAAGAAAGATTCCTTTTAATATAAAAAATAAATTAATATTATTTTTTATATTAGGACTATTTTTTTTATTTAAAAAACTAAATTTAGATTATTCTTATATAGAACAATCCTACTTAACTTTTATAATATTATTTGGCTCAATAGCAGGTTCATTGTTGCCAGATATAGATCATCCTAATAGTAGCTTAGGTAGTAAATGTAAACCCCTCTCAAACCTTTTAAATAGTAAATTTGGACATAGAGGATTTATCCATTCTCCTATCCTTTTAATAGGTTCTATGTTGGTATTATTTCTATTAGTAGATATGGTTAATATAAACTATCAAATTTATTATATTTCTTTAATAGTTGGTATTTCTATAGGATGGATTAGCCATCTATTGTTAGATTTTATTACAGTTTCTGGTATACCCATATTTTATCCTATTTCAAATAAGAAATTTAGAATTCTTAAATTAAAAACAAGTAAACATGATTTATTAGTTGCTATTGTATGCTTGGCTATTACGTATTTATATATTTTTTTGTAATAAATTATAAAATATTTTTAAATATAAAAAATAAATATAAATTATTATAAATAATATGAAATATAATAAAAAAATAAAATATATTATATTTTATATAATTATTTAATAAAAATAATAATAAAAAAATAAAATTTAAAATTATTTAACAAGGGATGTGAAAAAAATAAAAAAATTACAAAAAAAAATAATTTTTAAAATAAATAGTTTGATATTCTCACCTATTTTATTATTAAATATTTTTAGAATAGACGCTTTTTCAGTTAATGAAGAAAATATAAAAATAAAAGCTTCAACTGATGCTGGCTTTTTAGAGAGTTTAAAAAAAGTACAGTCAACATATAGTTTTTACTTTAATGTTTTTATTGGAGTTTGTATACTTTTAAGTTTAGCTGTTTTATTAATCCATCTTATTAAATTAGGAATGGTTGGAGGAAATCCTCAAGAGAGAAAAATTGTGTTAAACAACATGTTTATATCTCTTATATGTTTTTCTATGATAAGTGGAGGAGCTGTAATTTATTACTTGTTATTCTTTTTATTTTAAAAAAATAGTAGAACAATATTGTTCTACTATTTTTCGAAGTATTTTAGTTTAATTATTTTGAGTTTCTTGTGCTCTGGCATATATTTTAGAAAACCTGTAGATAAATTATTAAAAATTCTCTCATCAGTTCCAAACCTAACTTTTTCTAAATTAGTTGTATTAAAAACCAATCTTGATGCATCAACAGCTAATTCATCTGTTTCTGTAAAAACAAATAATGTAGGTACTACCTGGCTATCAAGATAATATTTTTTCCAAGAATTTGTACTAAGAAGTCTATCAAGCTTCTCTATTCTTTTAGAAAAAAGAATAGGTATATCAAACTGGCGAGTAACTTCTCCTATGAAATAGTTTTTAACTCCATTGCTTTCAATAGCAAATTCAAAACTTGGAGAAAGATTTATCTTATCTGCTTTTCTAAGTGGATGAGTTTCAAAATAAACTACATTACATACATCTAATAATTTTAAATAAAAATTAGTTATAAAGAGTTCTTTCCCTACATTTTCAGATGAATTTAAATTTATAGATGTTTGCCAATTCACAGTATCTTGTTTTGAATAATTTGTTAATAAAAATTTCCCTCCTAAATCCAAACAATATATATTAAGTGCATCAGCTTGATTCTTTAAATCATCTATCTTTGATAGAATAAATTTATTCAAAATGCCATATTGAACAAGTTTATCAAGCCTGGATTTTATACTAATAAAAGAAGTCTCTTTTTCTTCTTCTCCTTCGTTATATTTCTTTAAAGTGAGGATGTTATTGATTTTTAAAAAATCATATATATTATTAGCAGTGGCAAATTTAAAATTAAATAAAAATTCAGCAATAGCAATATCTCGGTTAGATAATTTTTTATCTGTAACTAAATTTAAGACTTGATGTTTAGAAATATTATTTCTAAATTTATTTTGAAAAATTTGTTTATAACCTTCTGGTATAGACTTATAGATATTAGAGTCTTTTATATACATAAAATTACTATTCCTTTCATTATAATAAAAAAATTATTAATTAAAAGGCAAGTTCAAACCTGCCTTTTAATTAAAGAATTGAAGTTATACTATTATTTAATATCTTCTGTTAGTATTCTTATAATTTTACCCTTTATTCTATAAATAAGTTTTTCAGAATTAGCATCTTGCTTAGTTTCTACTTTTTTTATAAGTAAAGATACTTTATCTCCTTCAACTAATTCGTAATCTGAAAAAGTTGGAATAGGAGATAGGACATCTAAATTAGGAGCTATACATACAAAGCAATCGTCTGTTCTTATTGTTCTAACAGATCCAATAACAACAGAACCAGTCGTAAAAGAATCCATGTCAATTATAGCGTTACTTTTGTATTTTTCTACAGCTTCAACGTATATTCTTTTATTGCTATTAACTTTAAATAATTTAACTTTAATAACATCATCTACTTTATATATATCAGACACATTTGTATAATCATCTGAGAACTCTGTATTTCTTATTGTTACTGTAGTTTCATTAATCTCTAAGTATGCACCAAATTTTTCTAAGTGTACAACCTTAGCTTCAAATTCTTCTCCTTCTTCTAACTTTTTAATTAATTGATCTCTATCTTTTTCTTTTATTTCTTTACGAGAAGCTAACATTTTAACTTCATTTTCTTCGCTCTCAATTATATCAGTTAATATAAATTCTATTTTTTTAAATAAATAAGGTGTAAGTGAACGATTTGTTTGTCTTATATCAATGTCTTCTCTTTTCATTATTACTTCTCCTCCATCTTCTAAAATTATTATTAAGATGTCAGAGTTTAATTCTTCATCGAATTTTACAAGTCTTACTGTTCCACTTAAAACTTTTTTTTCTTCCATGTAATTTTTGTATCTCTCTAAAGATTCTTTATTAATGTTTTTCATATTTTTTTATTTTCCTCTCTTTTTTTAAGATTTTTTTTTAAGATTTTTTAGTAACTCCCTAAAAGTATTTTTCTTTTTTTCTTTTTTCTCACAATTATCTCTTTTTAAAGTGTGTTTTATCTCTATATTTTTTCTCTTATCTTCTTTTGGTGGAGTTATTTCAATACATTTATTTGTATTTTTCCTATTATAGTATTTACATGCATTATTTAATTCCATTTTTTGTGTACTACCCTCAAAATTATTTAAAAAACTTAAATTAATTGAGGATGTATTTGCTTGCTCCTTCTCTTTTTCAACTGGTTGATTTTCTTTATTTGAAATGGATCCTGCTTCCTCAATTAATTTATTTCCATCTGTGTCATATGTTTGCTGAGTTTTCAGCTCATTTACTAAGTCATGAATATTAAATTTAATTGAATCTAATAAATAGTTCTTGGATACTGTTAAATTACTTGTTTCTTTAGTTTCTTTACAAAATGAAGTACTTTTTGGGGGAATATTTTTAGTTTCTTTAGTTTCTTTAGTTTCTTTTCGTTTTAGGTTTGATTTAACAATTAAATCTAATTTATTCCAAAGCTCAATTTCAGCCAAAGGTTTTTTTATATAATAAGAAGTATATTTTAATATTTCATCTCTAATTAACTGGTCTGAGAGGGAGGTAAGTACTATTATATTTATTTCTTTAAAATTTTCACTAATCTCTTTTATTAATCTAATTTCATTTAATGTGTTTATGTCAATAATAACAATTTTTATTTTATTTTTTTCTATTTCTTCTAATTCATTACCAGCTACACACTCTTTATTAATTACACTAAAACTACACTTATTTTTTTGGGGTTTATTGTTAATAGCTGTTTTTATTATATTGCTTATAAAAAAAGTACTATTAATAATAAGAATCTTATATAAGTTATCCACTCTAAGCACCTTCTTAATCATTTTATTTATATATTATATTATTAAAAATAATAAAAATAATGATTATTTGTAGGACAAAAATGATATAATTATATTGAATATAAAAAATAAAAAAGGGGATATTTATGGAATACTATATTAAATTTGTAATTAAAAAAATTAATTATAGAGATAATGAAAAGAGATATTCAATTTGTAAAGCTATATTAAAAAATAAAATAGATAATAATTCCACTCAAGAAATTACTGTTAAGGGGTTTTTCCCTATTCTTTATGAAGGAGATGAATATGAAGGAAAGGTAACAAAAAAGTTTGATGATATTTATGGAGATTTTTTTTATTTAGAGGAAATACCTAAAATTATTATACCTGAAAGTAAGAAGACCTTAGCAGAGTTTATAAATAAGAGAGTTAAGGGGCTTAGTTTAAAAAAATCATTGGAAATAGTTGAGATTTTAGGGATGGGAGTTCTAAAATTAATAAAAAATGATTATAAGATTTTATTGACTGTTCCTAAAATAACAGAGAAAAAAGCAAAGCTTATATATCAACAACTAATTGAATTTGAAAATTTTCAAGAATTAGCTTTCTTTATACAAGGAATGGGAATAGCTACAAGGATAGCAATAAAAGTGTATGAGATCTATGGAGAGCTTAGTTTACCTAAGATACTTAATAATCCCTACTCTATTTGCACTAATGGTAATATAAAATTCATATATGCAGATAAAATAGCTAATAACCTTGGGTTAGGTTCAGATAACCCTAAACGTGTAGTGTGTTCCATTTTGGAATATCTTAATTATAGAACAGACAGTAATGGAGACATGTGTATATATAAAGATATGATTTTTAGCAACTTAAACAGATTTTTAAATAGATTTAGTAGTTATAGCAATAATAATATATCAGAAGATCAAATTAAATTTGCATTAGAGGAGTTAGTGGCATTAAAGTTAGTAATTATAGAAAAAGATGAAAAAGGAAATACTTACATTTATAAGAGTTTTTATAATTATGTAGAGAATAATATTGTTAATAACATAAAAAACTTATTAAATAAACCTAAGTCTGAATTTTTACAAAAAAAAGATATAGATAATTTCATATCTTATTATGAAAGTAATTTTTTTACTTTAGACTTAAAAAGAAAAGAAGCTTTAAATACAGTTTTAAATAGTAAGCTATCTATTATTACAGGTGGTCCAGGTACAGGAAAAACATTTTTAACAAATATTATTGTCAATTGTTTAAAGTATATAAATCCTAAAGTTAGAATAAGATTACTTGCTCCTACAGGAAAAGCTTCTAACCGCATGAAAGAGTTAATAAAAATGGAATCTTCTACTATTCATAGGGGGTTGAAGATAAATCCATATAAAAACACAGAGTTAGAAGAAATAACAGAAGATGTTGTTATCATTGATGAGGCATCAATGATAGATGCTTCTTTATTTGACAAATTAATCTCAAAAATCCATGAAAATACAATGATTATAATAGTAGGAGATGTGGACCAACTTCCTTCTGTTGGAGCAGGACTAATTTTAAAAGATTTAATAGACAGTAATATAATACCTGTTGTTAAGCTTAATAAAATATTTAGACAATCGAAAGATTCAAGTATAATTTTAAATTCTCATAAAGTTAATTCAGGATTGTTAACAACTTCGAAAGATGGGATTGATGTATCAAATAAAGCTGGAAGTGACTTTATTTTTTGGAAAGAGAGCAATATTTTTAAAATAAAGAGTAATATATTAAGAAGCATAAAATGTTTAATAGAAAAACACAATTTTAAATTTGAAGATATTTATATATTAACACCATTAAAATTAAATGAAATTGGAGTTAAAGAAATAAATAGAGTTTTACAACAAGAATTTAATCCTAAATCCTCTAATCCAGAATATTCAATAGATAATTATAATTGTCTTAGAATAGGGGACAGAGTAATGCAGAACTCAAATAATTATAATTTAGGTGTATTTAATGGAGATATTGGAGTTATAAGAAAAATATACACGAAAGTTTCTCAAAAAGGAATTCTTGAATATGAAATAGAAGTAGAATATAAATTGCATGAGAAAAATGTGATTTACACTGAAGACTTAATTGATGAATTAGAATTAAGCTATGCTATGACTATTCATAAAAGCCAAGGAAGCGAGTTCCCAGCTATAATAATGCCAATTCATCACAGTCAAAGAGCATCTTTAAATAGAAACCTAATTTATACAGGCATGACAAGAGCAAAAGAGAAATTAATTATGATAGGAGAAGAAGAAGCCTTAAATTATTCAATAGAACAAACTAATTCATTGAATAGGATATCCAGGCTAAGAGAAAAACTTGAAAGATTGAAACTTGAAAACAAGATAGCAAGTTAAAAAACACTATTATTATAATAGTGTTTTTTCTTTATTAAATAAGTCTAAGAATAATAAAAATTTAATTGAATATTCTTCATCAAATTGTATATTTAGGTTATTAAATATTTCAATTTTTATTTTTTCATAACTAAGTTTATCTTTATAGCTTCTTTTATTGTTCATAGCATCATAAGCGTCAATAATTAAAATTATTTTGAGAATTTCATACAACTTACTATATCTTAAAAAGCAGAGGTTTTTATGATGAAGTCTAATAAGAGTATTAATATCTAAAGACAAAATAGGAGATTTGAACTCAGTATGTCTTTTTATATATAAATATTCATCTTTAGATAATTTATCTTTTTTATACAACAATTTAGGATCTAATGTCAGCTTGCCAATATCATGGAGTAGACAACCTTCAATTAAAGTTATTTTTTTATCTCCACTTAACATTAATACCTGAGAAAAGTAAAAGGCGAGCTCCTGACATCTAAACAAATGGTAAAATGTTTCTCTATGTATAGAGAAGAGTTCTAATTTAGATATTTTATTATAGATATTATAGTTTTTAATGTAATTAATTTCTTTTATCAATAAGATTACTTCATTTATTGTAGAGATTTTTTGATTTTCTGCTATCAAGTATTTGAATCCTTTCTTATAAGAATAACTTTATATTTCTTTCTCAATATATCGCAGGAGTTAGTATTTTTACCAGCTATAAGTAAGATATCATCTCTTATATAACATTTTCCAATAAATTTTATATTTATTTTATAATTATCTAATAGCTCATTCATCTCTTTTAAGGTGTTATTAATGACCCATTTATGCGTATTGAATCTAATAACTTTAACTTTTCTCCTATTAAGTTCTAATAAAGATTTTTTAAAATCAAGCTTAATAAAATCAGCTATTTTATCTTTATCTGAAGATATATCATAGTTTAAATTTTTGAATATATCTAAATCAAGTAAATTCATGCTTAAATGTTTTGTTGGGGCGAAAAAAATAGTTAGAGGGGTAATTCTCTTAGTACTAAGCACAATAATAATTAATATAGGTTGCATAGTTAAATAAGAACCTAAACCTTTAAATATATAAAGTAATATAAATAAAAAGATATTTAATCCCATATATAAATTTAATGGTTTTTTTAATGTATTGTTTGCTATCTTAAGTAAAAATAATCTAATATAAAACATATTTTTCCTTTCTATCTATATTTAATACAATGTTTGTTTCACGAGAAACCAATAAATAAAATAGAAGTAAAATTTTACTTCTATTTTATTTATTATTATTTTTAAAATTCCATCTTCCAACTAAAAAAGCCAGTATCTTTATCTAATCCATAACTTAGATAAGCTGTATATTTTGAGCCTTTTTTACTAACAAGATCTTTAAATTCAACCTTTCCTTCTTTCAGTAATTTTTTTACCATAGTAGGGGTTACTTTTTTACCTAATGTTTTAATATATTTATCATTTTTCCAGATTGCATATTTACATCCTGTTTTCCAGTTGCTACATCCAAAATTTTTATCATTTTCAATAATATCCCCCTGACAAAGTGGGCATTTCCCAATTACAGGTTTAGTGAATTTTTTATTATTTGAAGTAGGAAGAAGTAATGTAGAATTATCATTTTTTATTAAACTTACAGCATTAATAGTAAAATCTTTTATAGTGTTTAAAAAATCTTCTTTTTTACAAAGTCCCTTTTCTATATCCAAAAGGGTTTTCTCAAGTTTACCTGTATATTCTAAGTCAAGTAATTGTCGAACAGGAAAGTTCTCAATTAAGCTAACTCCTAAACTTGTGCAAGAAAGGCTCTTTCCCTTAGTTTCCACATATCCAGTATCTTTTAATTTTTTTATAGTGTCTGCTCTTGTAGCAGATGTCCCTATACTAAATCCACTCAAGACGGATTCCATTATTTCATTTGAATCATCATCATTTTTAAAACTTTTTCCACAAGTTTGCATAATTTTTAGTAGAGTCTTTTCTGTATGTGGTTTAGGTGGTTTTCTTACAACTGTACCTATACTAACATCTTCTATACCTAATATGTCATTTTCATTTACACCAGGTAAAAGAACATCTTTAGCATCTCTTTTTTCTATTTCTTTCCAACCAGTAACTATTTCTATCTTTCCTTTAGATATAAAACATCCTTTTAAATCGTCAACTAAAACTTTTATTATAAGAGTAGTCTCATCATATTCAGCCATGGGCATAAATTGCATAAAGAATCTATTTTTTATTTCTGTATATACTATGCTTTCATCAGGGGTTAGGTCTTTAGGAATTATATAAGTTGGAATAATTGCACTATGACTTTCAACCTTTGAATTATCAAATATCTTTTTGCTATCATTAAATTTAATTTTATCTTCAAAAGGCTCTCCCTTTTTTAGAACATTTAGTACTCTTTCAGCTTTTGATTTTAAACTTTCCTCTAATGCGATACTATCTGTACGTGGGTAAGTTATATATTTATTTTCATATAGAGATTGTGCGACTTTTAAAACTTTGTCTGAGGTCCAATTATTATATTTACTTGTAACATGGCCTTGTAACCCAGATAAATTAAATAGAGAAGGAGCTTTCTCCTTTTTTCTTTCAACTTCTTTATTTAATATCTTACCTTTTTGTCCTTTTATCAAAGCAACCAATTTTTCTGGAGTTTTTTCGTCATCAAACTTTTCATTATTATTTTCGTCATAATATACTCCTTCTAAAAATTCATTTTTATTAGTATTAAATGTTGCCAATAATTTGTAATAAGTGCTTGTAACAAAATTTTCTATTTCTTTATCTCTATCATAGATAATTTTTAAGGTCGGAAGTAGAACTCTTCCTATATTAATTGTTTTAGTATTCCCATTTCGATATTTTAGGGTTGATACTGATGTCAGATTTATACCTATTATCCAATCTGCTAATTGTCTGCTCATACCTGCATCTTGGAGAGGTTTCATATCTATATTATTTTTTAAGTTTTTCATACCTTTGCTAATTTCTTCTGGAGTCCATTCATTTAAAAGGATTCTCTTTATTGGTTTAGTAGCTTTTAAACAAGTCAAAATTTCATGTGAAATTAATTCTCCTTCTCTATCAAAATCGGTTGCAGATATTATCTCATTAACATCTTCACGATTTATCAATTTTTTTATTATATTTACTTGTTTTTTTACATCCTCTTTAGATTTATATTTAAATTTATCTGGGATGAAAGGGAAATTATCCATTTTCCAGATAGACATGGCTTCATTATAATCTTTAGCATCAAACAATTGAAATAAGTGACCATAAGCCCAAGTTATTATATAATCCTCTCCTTCAAAGTAACCATCTTGTCTATTTTTAATATTAAATTTATCAGCAATATTTTTAGCTACTGAAGGTTTTTCTGCTATAAATATTTTTTTCAATATTTTACCTCCTAATTATAAAAAAATTATATATTTTTAAGAATATATAATATACTATAAAAATAATATTTTTTTAATAGAAAAAATTGAATTATGATTAAAAAAATAAAAAATTTTAAATTATATATTATTATAAAAAATAATATATAATTTAAATAAAAAATAATACTATAAAAAAAATAATACTAAATTTAGTATTATTTTTTTATATAAATATTCATAATAGTCCCCTCTTGAGAAGAATAAGAATAGTTTATAAGGATATTTTTAGATATGTAATTATGGAATAGTTTACTGGAGAGAATAAAGTCTCCTGTACTTCCCATCGAATTTAAAACTAAGTTTATTTTTAATATCTCTGATATAGTTTTAAAATAAAATATACAAAAGAAACTAATTATAGTAATTAATACAAGTGGAGCTAATAATATTATGATTGTTTGAATCTTATTATATAAAATAACTTCATTTGATTGGTATATTACTATAGAACCTATGTGTTTATCATATTTAATTTTTATTTTAGCTTTACCATTACTAAAAAAATTAAAAAATAATATATGTATGAGTTCATGTATAATTACTGTACCAATAACAATTGTAATAAAATAAAACAACGACTTTGAATTGATATTATTTATAAGATATTCAAAATCATTAAATAATATATATCCAGTAACAATTAAAATATTGAATATTATCCCTAAAAATATATCTAATTTACCTATATTTTCTTTGCTTATTTTTGATATTTTATTCATTGAAATTACCTTTCTTTTTTTTATAATATGCAAAAGGTAATTTCTTAATAACTATCATTTATTTTTTTTAAATTCAAGGAAATTTTGAAAAAAAGAATCAAAAATAACAACTGTAAGTAAAGCTTCTGTAGAAGAATCACTAATTGCTGAGCTAAGATTTAGTACATTTCCTGAAACATTTATTTTAAATATGGAAGAATCTACTAAAAAGTTATTTAACCTTGAATATATATAAAGGACAAATAAAATAAGATAAAATATGAATCTAATTTTACTAAACTTACTAATTCCAGAATTAGTGTTATATACAAACCAATAAGAAATTAAATACATTAATATTAGAACAACTAAAACAGATAAATAATATAACGATTTCATTAAACTTTCATATTCTAAAGAATCCTCTGGTATAGTATTAAAGTTTGGAGTCAAGAATATAAACAGAAAAACACATGTTAATAATATTAGGAAACAAACTATTAATAAACTAAAGAATATAATGTAAGAGTTTAGTTTCTCATTTGGTTCACATATAAGGTCCTTTTTAAATTCTTTCAAAGAAGAATAGAAAGAAATAAAAAGTAACATTAAGTATAAAAACGTATAATTTACACTTAAATAACCAATAAAGGGATTGTAAATAAATTCTGTCACAATAATAGCGAAAAGAACTAATGGGAAAATCTGTTTTAATATGATTAAATATTTTTTATGTAATGACGATATGTTTCTTGATCTTTGTATATATAACAGATATAAATATACTATCAAAAAAGCTATAAACTGAACTATAAGAAAGCTAAAAACAGATAAGAGTTTTTGTATTGTAAAATTAGGATCATCTTGAATAGTTTTATATAATGAGATTGCTATCCTCTTAAAAAATTTATTTTGTAGTAAAAACTCTATAAAATAATATAAATGTGTAAGTAGTACATAAAGTATTTCTAAAAATGTAATAATTGAACAACCCAAGAAAGCATAACCTAATTTATTTTCAATTAGATTAGTTCTCTTAAATTCACTCAAACATTTTAAAATAAATAATGAAAATAAAATGTTTAACATGTCTAATATGTTCCTTTCTATAAAATAAGATATATTAAAACACTAATTGTTCTTCTAAAATATGGATATTTATAGAACTTATTAACCATTTCAATATAATCTATTTAATTGTACTATATTTATTTTCTTTTGTATGGAATTATTAAAAATAAATTCTATATAATAAATAAAAAATATAAGGAGTTGGTTATATTGCTACATTTAGAATCTAAGGAAAAAACATGTGCTTTTACAGGGCATAGGCCCAATAAGTTATATGGAGATAATTTATTGAATAGAAGATACCAAAGGTTGGCAAAATTATTAAGAATACAAGTAATAAATCTTATAGAATTAAACAATGTAGATACTTTTTTCTCAGGTGGAGCATTGGGGTTTGATACTATTAGTTTTTTTACAATAGAGTCTTTAAAAGATAAATACCCTTATATAAAGAATAATTTAGCTATACCTTTTGAAAAACAATCTTTTAAATGAAATTCTTGTGATAAGGATAGATATGCAAGAATGTTAAATAAAGCAGATGAAGTTATATATGTTGATAGGCTTGATTTATATAATAAAAAAGATACCTATAATTATAAATATCAAAAAAGAAATGAATTTATGGTTGATGTCTCTTCTTTTACAATAGCATGTTTTGATGGTAGTAAGAGTGGGACATTAAACTATTTAAATTACGCAAAAGAAAGAAATAATAAAATTTATTTAATTAATCCTAAAGCTATACAATAAAAATATTTTATATAAACAATAAATATACTATAATAATATTAGAAATATTTATAAAAAATATAAAAAGAAGGTGTTGGCTTATTGTTAGGGGAAAAAATAATAAAAAAATTAAGATTATATCACTAATCTTAATTTTTTTATTTAGTAGCGTTCTTGTGGGATGTGATAAGTATATAAATTTTAAGTTGTTTATTCTTGATAATAAACAAGATGAGGAAAAAAAGGATATGTTTATACAAGGTATTAATATACAAAATAGTAATACAACAGAACAAGACTTAATTAAAATAAGCAATGTTATAAATAATGTTTTTAATAAGTTAGCAGACAAAGATTTTTATTATTCACATTTTTACGATTCATATAAGTATTATGAACCTGTTAATAGCTATTTTGAAGAGAAGTATTTTAATAAAATCATATCTGAAAACAAGAGCCCAATAAAAGAAGTGATTGATGCAATTTATTCTAATGAAAATGAATACTTTAAAGAAGCAAAAATCGTAGCTATAGGAGAGGATGTAAAAAATAAATTTGCTGAAATAGAAATAGTATCTTTAGGAGATTCAGAATTGTTTAATGTAGAAAATATGCGAATTGATTTTAATGATAATTTTCAAATTATAAATTCTAAAAAAATATCTAATAAAAAACAGATACAATATACTACAAAAGCATTAGATAAAGAAAGCTTGTTATCAAATACGAATGATATATTCCTTAAAGAATTTAATAAGTTTATAGAACCATTGAGAAATAGAAAGTTATTTGAAGAATTTAATTTGAAATTAAATTCAGATGTAAATATAAAAGTAGATGCTATGCTAAGTAATCTTCAGTATGAAGATATTGATAAAGATACACTGTTAAATTTTTTTACATTAAGTAGAGGAAGCTTCAATAATTATAAAATAGTAAAATACTATTTTGATGATAAGGAGGCTATGGCTAATTCAAGATATATAATAAAAATAGTTAATAAAAATAAAACAAATTCATTTGAAATTCTTTTCAGTAGGATTTCAAATAAAATAATAAAAATAACAGAGCTTTAAAACTTTATAATGGGCTATACAGATTATAATTATTTTATTAAGGAAAATTTCTATAATATATTAAAATTTATTATAGAAAGGAATTTAATAATGGAAAAAGAAAAAATAGATAAACAAGAAGTAATAAACAAAAAACTAAAAAAAGTTATTGAAGAGATAATTATTCAAGAAGAAGATTACTTTTCAGATAAATTTAATGGAAGGGATTTTAAGGAAATAAGGAAACATAAAAATCAAGTTTCTCAAATTGTTTTGGGAAATGAATTATTAGTAGAATATTTAAAGGCTTTTATTGTAGATGGGATAGATATGTATTACTACTTAAAAAAGAAATAATGTGGTTATAGGAGGAATAGAAAAGAGAATGAATAAAAGAAAAATTTTTAAGATAATAACATCTGCTTGTTTAATAAGTGTTCTTGTTTCTGGGTGTACTAATACAAAAAAGCTTTCAAGTTCCGAAAAAACAAAAGTAATGAATAAGATTTATAATTATTCTTCAACAGAAAAGGAAGGGCTTGAAGGGCTTGATGATTTGATTAAAAACAATATAGATCAATTTAACATAAAAGAAAGAGATGAGATGATTAATATCTATATAAGCAACATGTTTAATTTTATGGATAATTTAAATAATAAATTATATTGTTTAGGGTTTGAATTAGAAGATGTTGTAGAGAAATACAAAATTAATGTAAATGATGAAGCTTCCTTTAATTCCATTCCAAAAGAGTATGCTACAGTTAAAGGATTTTTACAAGAAGTTAAATCTAAAGGTTTCTCCCTTGAGGCTGAAAACGAGAATTCAAACTATACTATTACTGTTAATTTAGAAAAAGTAAATGAGAAATATGGTAAGTACATATCAGAGTCTCTAAAAAGATACTTAGAATTTAATAGTTATGAGATAAACTCTAAGATTCAAGTTATAGATGATAATAAAAAAACAGTTAATATGGATGAAGTTGTAAAAAGAATCAAGAAGATAGAAGCTGGAATGAATATAGATAAGAAACAAAGTTATGAATTTGCAGATAAGTGGACCAGCTCTCTTGAATATTATTACAATATATTATTTGGAGTAAGTCACAACTATTTTATAGAAACAGAGTATGTTAACAGTAATATACTTAAGCAATATAAAGATATAATTGAATCAAATAAAAATACTGATATGTCTAAAAAGCTTAGTAAAGTTGTAAATGTATTAGAGAAGAATAATAGAAAATTTGATAGCAATACAAAAACTCAAATTGAAAATATAATAAATGAAATATATACAAAAGATATAAAAGAAGCTATAGATAAAAAATATCCAGAGCAAATAAATAATAATTAATAAATAGAAAAGATAATATTTTAATATTATCTTTTTTTTATAAGATTTATATAAAAAGTACTAAAAAATATAGAATTTTATATTTTTCATTTAAATACTATTAAATAATATATTATTTAATAGTATTTAAAAATAAAATAATATTTTTAATATTTTTTAGAAATATATTATTAAATAATATTAAAAATTATATAATACAAAAAATATAAGTATTAAATTATTTAAAGTATCAAAAAAGGTGTTTAATTAGAGGAGGTTTTTTTTATGAGTAAAAAAGGAAAATTAGAAATAGAAATGCTTAATTACAATGAATTTGTTGTGGTAGATATAGAAACTACTGCATTTTCTATACAAAAAGGTGGTAGAATCCTTGAAATAGGAGCTGTTAAAATAAAAGATGGGGAAATTGTAGACAACTTTTCTACTTTAGTAAATCCTGAGTTAAAGATACCGAAGAAAATAACAGAACTAACAAAAATAACTAATGAGATGGTTAAGGATGCTCCTTATATTGGGAATGTATTACAGAGATTTAATGAGTTTATTAGTGATAGTGTAATTGTTGCACATAATGCATCTTTTGATTGGGATAGGTTTTTAAAACCTGCTTTAGCGACTATTGGAATTAAGTCAAACCATAAAGTTATGGATACAGTAAGTTTATCTAAGTTTACTTTTCCAGATAAAAAAAAGCATACTTTGATAGATTTATGCTCTTATTTAGAGGTAACATTAGAAAAAAACCATAGAGCTATAGATGATGCTATTGCAACTGCGAAGTGTTTTTTGAAATTAAAAGCTTTAAATGCAGATAAGTTAAATGATAATCTTCAAGTAAAATTTTTTGATGAAATTAATTATGATGAAAGTATAGAAAATTGTAAAAGTATAGTTATTAAAAGAGTTAAGTATTGGGAGAAAAACAAAATGAAACGCTTATATGTTAATTTCTCAAGTGGTGTTAATAGAGGAGAAGCTTATTTTAATATATTAACTAAAACTTGGCATATTAAAAAATTTGATTTACAAATAGATGTTAATCTTATAAATAAAGAAGTATTAAAATTCTTAGATTTAGAAAATATAGATGATTTATGTAAATATCGAAACAACTTAAAATAAAAAGACTGCTTAAAAAGCAGTCTTTTTATTTTAGTATAGGCATAAAAAAGATTTTGTCTGTATTTATTGTAGCTATTAAAGTGTTACTTCTCAATTCAAATATTTTTAATTCCTTTAAATCTTCATTGGAATAAAGATATCCTTTAGCACTAACTGTATTATATGTATTTGGTGTCTTATCTGAGTCTTTATTTGTATCATTTAAAGTTGTTTTAGTTTTAGTGGTTGAGTTACCTACTTTAACGGCATAATGAGATTCTATTAAAGCAGAATCTTTTTCTACTTTATCCATAAAATAAACTTCTAAATCTCCACTATATTGTGTTACTGGTAATACCTTATTGTTATTAAGTTTATAGACACTGTTTATATATAATGTATTTGGATTTACTTCCAATATAATTGATCTATTATTATCATATCCGAAATTGTTAAAAATAGTAAGACCATTTTTAGTAAGGGATATAAATTTAGTCTTCTCTCCAAGGTTTATAGTTTTATTAACTTTATTTGTTTTTAAATTTAAAGAAGTTATTAAATTATCTTTAGAGTATATCAGATTATCTTTAGAAACTAAATAATTATCAAATTCTCTTTCATTAATATAATTTTCTTTATTTTCTTTTAAAGAGATAGTTTTATAAGTCCCATTAGAATTAAAAACTATATAATTATCAGAAAAGTTAAAGTTTAAAATTTCAATATTATTTTTTAGCTTATAAACATTATTTTTAATAATTTTACCTTTTTTCTCTTCAATGCTATAGAAGTTACTGTTGTTATAAACCATTAATTTTTTCAAATTTGTATCTCTTGAATACATTGTATTACCTAAACTGCTTAATTGTAGACTATCAACTACTTTCTGGTTTGAAGTTTTAATCAAATCAATTTTCCCATTACAAGTACCTGTTAGAATATATTCAGCTTTTTTTATCCCCACATCTCCATATTGGACATCTGTCATATTCTCATTAAAATTATTTTTCTTGATAAATAAAAAAACTGTAATACATATTATAAATAAGAATAGGAGACTAATTGCCAATAATATTTTTTGCTTATTTTTTTCAAATAAATATTTGAAATTATCCATTAAACACCTCCAAAAGTTTTAAATAGGAATTATTGCTTAAAGACCTTATATAATTTAATACATTATAGAACTTAGTTCAAAATTATATAATAAAAAAATGAATAAATATCTATATGTTTTAGGAATATATATTTTTTTAGAATCTATAATGAAAAATAATATTAAAAAATGGTTTTTAAAAAAAATATAAGAAAGAGGGTATTAATATGAACGAAAAAAAATATAATTTTAATTTCTATGGATTTGAAAAAGTAGGAGAAGCTTTAGTAGCATACATAGAAGGGTGGACTTGTAAATATAAAGATAAAGAGAACTTTGTAGAATTTCGAAAAGTATCAACAAAGAATGGAGAAAAACTTGTTGCAAATATGGAATTAAGTGCAAAACTACCTCAATCAGTTGCTAAATTTTATTTAGGTGAAGATTTTGATAAAGAACAACACTATATTAAAGTTACAGCTTGGGGTCAAGTTGCAGAAAGATTACAAAAATTTAACATAAATGAAAATATGTTATTAGGAGTTATGGGAAAAGTAAAAGTAGAAGAATATCAGAAAAAGGATGGTACATTATTCAAAAAATTAGTCATCACAATATCAAATTTTAATTGTGTGGCTAAAAATAAAAATACAGAAGGAAATAATGCTTCAGAGAACTTTAATAATATGAAAAATGATGTGATAGAAGCAGATTTCGAAGCAATAGACGATGATGATATACCATTCTAAGATTAGCTAAACAAAAACAAACAATTTAAATTGTTTGTTTTTGTTTTTTATAGTCAATATATATTGCTAAAAAATAAAACAAAATATATACTAAATAGTATAAATGTGTAAAAATATTCGATATAAAAATCTGAAAGGGAAAATAGTTTATGAAAAGGAAAGATTTTATAAAAGAGACTATTGAATTAGTTAGAGAAGTTGTTGGTATAGATGAAATTGAATCAAGAATGGACCTAAAAAATGGAAAAGGTTTATGTCCTTTCCATCATGATAAGAGAATAGGATCTTTTTCTGTTTCTAAAAATAAGAAAATATTTAAATGTTTCAGTTGTGGTGTTGGAGGAGATATTATCAAATTTGTTTCCTTATTTGAAAATATAACTTATGTTGAGAGTGCATTTAAAATAGCACTTGAAAAGAGGTTAATCTCAGAAGAAAAATATAAGCAAATATTATCAAAAAAACTTTCAGAATCAGAGAATTTAAAAATTGAAAAAACTTACATAAAACAAAATCTTATTGAACATCAAAGCAAAAAAGCTGATAATGAAATATTAAATAAAATCTATTCTTTGTTTATAAAAGGTTTTGATTATTTAGGTAAAAATAGATTAAATGAAGAAGATGTAAAACATCTTAAAAATAAAAGAGGGCTGACAGATAAAGAAATCGAAGATACAGGTTATTTTTCTTTCCCGAATAGATATATATTAAAACCTTTCTTAGCTGACTTAGAAAAGAATAACATTAAATTAAGTACATTAAATAATATACCAGGTTTTTTTTATAACGAGAAAAATAATCGATATGACTTTACTACTATAAAAGGAGGAGGTATTGCAATTCCAATTAGGAATGAATTTAAACAAATTGTTGGAATACAGATAAGAAAAAATATGGTAAATAACCATGAGAGTAGATATATTTGGTTTTCCTCTGCTTTTGCTCAAGAGAAAGAAGGATATAAATTTGGAACATCTGCTGGTGTGTCTATAGATGTTATTTATCCAAAAGAATTAAAGGTAAAAACTATTTTTATTACTGAGGGCCATTTTAAGGCTAAGAAAATAGCAAAAGAGTATAATAGTATAGCAATATCAATTCAGGGCGTTTGTGCTTGGGGTAATATTGTAGAAGTAATTAAGAATATTCAAAAAATATATAGTGAGGTAAATTTACCTTATATTTATATCGCTTTTGATGCAGACATGGGATATAATCTTGCTGTTTACAAACAAGCCCTGAAGTTAGGAGAAGCTTTGCGAGAAATAGAAAATAAAAAAATATTTTACGTTCTTTGGGATAGTGATTTTGGCAAAGGAATTGATGATTTAATTGATAATGGAAAAAAAGATATGGTTGATAAAATCTCATTTGGTGAAATGAATACTTATTATAATAAGTATATAGAAATGTTAATATCATTATTTGGATCAGATGAAAAAAAATATCCAAAGGAAACAAAAAAAGAATTGTATGAACAAATAATATTGAGACAACTTAAAAAATATAAAAATATATAAAAAAAATAGGGAGAGAAAATTATAATTTTCTCTCCCTATTTCTATAATATACCATGATTAAAAGGATTTAGATTATTAAAATCTTAAAAAAGGGGTGCTATTTATGGAAAAGGTATCAGTTGTACATAGTTATAAGGATTTAGATTATATAGAGATAGGAGCAAAAATTACATTTAAAAAAGATCCAAAAAATAAAATGGATGAAGATGCAATAATTGCATTTTTTAAAGAAGATAAAATAGGTTTTATATCTGCACAACCAAAAACTATGGGTGAAGGCACTGTTTCAAATCATGATATAGTAAATAAGGTAAAAGACGAATTTTATGGCATAGTAGTTGATCATCAAGAGATAAAAACAAATAAGATAAAAAGAATTTTAATAGTTGAAATACAGTGTGATTCTGAAAAACACAATAAACAAGATGAAATTATAAAAGGGTTAATACTAAAAGTAAAAGGAAGCATAAAAGAATGTAAGAAAAAGATGGAGGTTATTAATCAATTTAGAAGTGGAGAAAAAATATTTTTAAAAGTTGGATTGGAAGATGAAAAGATAATATTACTAAAAAATAATGAAAAAGCTGGTATTGTAGAGGAAAAAAGCTTTCCTAAATGTTCTTCTGTTAATGATATTAAAGCATTAAAAGCTATTTTAGAATCAAATATTGACATAGGATTAGCTGAAATATATAAAACTGAAAAAACAGATTTTTATGTAGCTATTGATTTTAATTTAGAAGAATATAAAAGTATAATTAATAATGCTTTAAAAGAAGAAAATGGGAAGATAAAAGAAAAATTAATTAAAAAAGGATTTAATAAAACTATATTAGATGAGATAGAAGATTATTTATTAAATAATAATTTTAAGACTGATTTAATTCAAAAAATATTTAATACTTACAAAAAATATGGTAAGAATGTTTCTCATAGAATTCCTAAAGAAAATCCAAATTATAAAGACAATTCTAATAATCTAAAAATAGGTTGTTCTGCAATTAGAAACAAGTGTCATATACTCTGTTCTGGAGAAAAAGGTACAGGTAAAAATGTTTTTGTAGAAACTATGGCTTGGATATTCCAAAGACCTTTATACTCTATTTCTACGAGTAAAGAGACCGATAAGTTTGACTTATTAGGGTCAAAGAGCGTAGATACAACAGTAGACGAGAATGGAATCTCAAAGAGCACTATAGTCTTTGAACCTGAAGTACTTCTTGAAGCTATGGAACAAGGTGGAATTATAAATGTAGATGAAATAAATTTTGCTGATCCAGGAGTGACAGCTCTACTACATTCTATTACCGACCATAGACAAGCGATTGAAGTACCAGGCTATAAACAAATTAAAGCTGAAGAAAATTTTATTGTAATAGGCACTATGAATATCGGATATGAAGGGACTTCTGATTTAAATGAAGCCTTATCTGACAGATTTGTAGATATATTATTTGAACCTAATAATAGCATATACTCTATTTTAAAAGATTCTTGTCCTTGTGTTAAAAAATCAGATTTATTAATCGCTGATGAAGTTTACACAAAGTTGACATCTCTGATAAAGGGTACAAATGCTGATTTAGACGAAAGTTGTATGAGTATTAGAGGTTTTATACATGCAGTGAAGATGAGTGAAGATTTAGAAAGCATAAAAGAAGCTTTAATTGTTGGAGTTGCAAACAAAGTAAGAGATACCGAATATAGAGAAAATGTTAAAGAAGTAATAGAACAGATATGTGCTTAAAACAAAAACCACTTAAGTGGTTTTTGTTTTATAAAGATAAAAGGGGAGGAATGTTATATGAATAGTTTAGAGGTAATGGGAAGAAAGGATATTATTAAATTTTGTGATTCATATGGGATTAATAAAAAATTAAAATTTTTAGCTACTTTGATAGATGAAAAAATGGAACAATTTAGTTTGTTTTTAAAATTAGGTGGAAGTACTTATACGGATTTTGAAGATGTTTTTATAGGTATCCCAGAATATATGGAAGGGGAAACAAAGGAAGTTTTGTTTTCTATTTGTAAAGCTTTAATTGGGCATGAAGTTTCCCATAAAAACTATACACCAAAAGAAGAGTATGGAGGTTTTATAGAAGAATTTAGTTTGTATTTTAAAAATAAATATAAACTGAGTAAAAATAAAACTGAAGAAGTTGGAGCATTTATAATAAACTCAATTGAAGATGGAAGAATAGAAAGATTATTATCTTTAAATTACCCAGGCATAATTAAAAATTTAATTTTAATGAGAGGTTTCTGGTGGAGAGAACAACCAATAAAAGATAATAACAATGAATTATTTGACACTTTATTTTGTATTACAACAATTTCAACAATGGGTATTTTACCAGAAGATTATATTAAACATTATACAAATGAAAATATAATAAATAATATAAAGCTCTATTGCCCTAAAGCTGTAAATTGCAATAACTTTAGTGATTGTTTAAAATATGCATGGGAATTAGTCTATTCTATAGAAGATTGGTTGGTATCAGAAATAGAAAAGCTTCCTGAACATGATAATTTAATCAACCTAAATAGTGGTTTTTCAAAAATAGGTAAAAATATAGATGGAAGTATGAAGAAATATGAGGAATGTGAAAAAGAAAGTACAGAGAATAATATACATGGAGCATTTAAATCGGATGATAAAAAACAAGAACTTGGTGAAAGTACTAATAAGTTGGAAAGTAGCACTAATGATGAGAATAGAGCTAATGATTTTGACTTAAAAGAACTTGTAGATAAAATAATATCAGAGTCTAAAGATTTTTTATATAAAGAATCTAATTCAGCAATAATCCAGGCAGAAAAAGAAGATATATTAAAAAAAGAAAAAGATAAAAAGGATGAACTGGATGCAAAAGACTCATTGAGCCAAGAAAAAATGAAAGATATAGAAAAATATTATAATAAGTTATTTAAAGATAATAATTTCCAATTTATGGATAATCTTAATATGATAAATTACAATTATGAGAAAGTAAGTGCTAAAGGAGATATTTTAACTGAGTCAAAGAAATTAAAAAAAGAGTTAAGTAAAATAATTATAGATCAAGTAAAGATAAATCCTAAAAATAAAAAAAGAGGATTATTAGATACTAATGCTATTTGGAAAATGCAAAATAAACAATATGACATATTTAAAAAAAGATATTATGATAATAAAAAAAATCATGTATTTTATGTTTTGGTTGATGGAAGTGGTTCTATGACAGGTGAAAAATTTAAAGAAGCGTATAAAGCTACAGCTATATTGGAAGAAGCTTTAAGTGAGTTAGTAGCACTAAAAATAGCACAATTTAATGTGACTAATAACATAAATCATCATATAATTAAAAATTTTAATGAGAAAAAAGGGAATAAGAGTTTAGCTTTCTTAAAAAATAATAAAGCAGAAGGATGTAATTTGGATGGATATTCAATAAGAGTAGCATTAGAAGAATTAAAAGAACGAAATGAGGACAAAAAGATTTTAATTATTTTATCTGATGGTCTACCATATGTTAATCGCTTATATGGAGGTAAATTAGCCTTAGATGATGTTAAATGTGCTATAAGAGATGGAAGAAGAGATGGTATATTAATTTTTAATATAATGTTTGGTAATAAGAATGAAAGAGAATCTTTAGCTAACAAATTCTTGTATATGTATGAGAAAAGTATAGTTTCATGTGAACCTTATCAGATTCCAACTGAACTATTACGAATAGCTAAAAGAGAATTATTAAAATAATATTAATTAATAAAAAATTATTAGAGCTAATCTAATAATTTTTTTTATGGATTTTATAAAAAAGTACTATAATATAAAAATTTAAAAAGTATATTAATAGATAATTTTTTTATAAAAAAATTATTAAATAAATTTAAAAAGGGAGGAACTTTTATGTATGTTAGTCTTAGCAAAAAACAATGTGAAAAAATTAAAATTAAATTAAAAGAGGAAAAACAGAAAAAAGATAATAGTACTTCAAATTATTTAAATTTGATTGAGAATGATGGAAAGATAGAGGTATCTTTACTAAATAGTAAAGAGGTTTTATTTGTTTTAAAAAAAGAAAAGTTTTTTAAGGGTAATTTCATAAAAAATAATATATTTGATTATAGGAACAATTTTATAGGAGAGTTTGTTGATGAAAAATTAAAGGTTATAACTTGTATTAGGTTACATGGACACACAGAGTATTCTCTTCTTGATTCAATAGTAAGAATAGAAGATTTAGTACAAGAAGCAGAATATTCATGTTCAATTACAGACCATGGAGTAATGTATGGCTCAATTAATTTTTACAAACAGATGGTATCTCAAAATAAAAAACCTATAATTGGATTTGAGGCCTATTCTGAGAGTATAGATGGGAGTATGAATAAAAATCATTTAGTTCTTTTAGCTAAAGATGAGGTTGGCTATAAAAATATATCTAAATTATGCTCTATGGCCTATAATAACTTTTATAAAAGACCACAAGTTAAATATAGTTGGTTAGAAGAATACAATAAAGGTGTTATAGTTTTATCGGGATGTATAGCTGGAGAAATACCAAGAGCAATAGCTGATGGAAACAATAAATTAGCAGAAGAAGTCGCACTGAAATTAAAAGAAATCTTTAAAAATGATTTTTATATTGAGATTCAAAGACATGATATTAAAAATGAAGGGAAAATAAATAAACATTTAATATCATTGGCTAAGAAGCTTGATATAAAAGTAGTAGCTACTGATGATGCTCATTACTTAAAAAAGGAAGAATTTTTGATTCATGAGACCCATTTATGTAACCAAACAAAAACAACTATGGATGATCCCAAAAGATATAAATTCTCAGGGACAGGATATCATGTACATAGTTGTTTTGAAATGGAAGAAAAATATAAAGATATTCCTGAAGTTTTATTTAATACATTAGAAATTATGGATAAATGTAATTTGAATTTTGATTTTGGGAACAACATATTACCTGTCTTCCCAAGAGAAGAAGAACAAAATTTAACTGATGAAGAATATTTTAAAAAGCTTTGTTATAAAGGCTTTAAAGAAAGGTTCTATGGTAGTCCTAAATATGAATCATTTGAGTATAAAGAAAGATTAGAATATGAAATAAAGACAATATGTGAAATGGGTTATCCAGATTATTTTCTAATTGTCTGGGATTTTATTAATTTTGCTAAAAAAAATAATATACCTATAGGACCAGGTAGAGGAAGTTGTGTTGGATCTCTTGTTGCATATGTATTGAAAATAACAGAAATGGACCCTATTCGTTATGAATTGCTATTTGAAAGATTCTTAAACCCAGATAGAATTAGTATGCCTGATATAGATGTGGATATTGGAGATGAAAGAAGAGATGAAGTAATTAATTATGTAAGAAAGAAATATGGTAAAGATAGAGTTTCAAAGATTATTACTTTTGGAAGGATGGGAGCAAAAGGGGCTATAAATGATACGGCAAGAATTTGGGGTAAAAGTACAAGCTTTCGAAGTGAAATTAGTAAATTAATTCCTTTAAAACCTAATATTACAATAGATGAAGCTTTAGAAGAATCAACTGGGCTCAAACAACTTTATGATGGGAATTTAGAAGTTAGAGAAATTATAGACAAGGCAAAAAAAATAGAGGGACTTCCTAAAAGTAAGGGAATTCATGCATGTGGAATAATAATAGCGAGAGAATCAGTCACTAATTTCTGCCCACAAATTATTGTAAACAATAAGGATACTGGAGAAAAAGAATGGGTTACTCAGTATACAATGGGAGAGTGTGAATCTATAGGGTTGCTCAAAATGGATTTTTTGGGTCTAAAGACAATGACAATTCTATCTGAATGTATTGATGATATTAATAAGAATTATAATAAAAACCTAAAAATAAATAATATACCTGTAAATGACATTGAAGTATATGAACATATTTTTAAAGGAGATACAAGGGGTGTTTTCCAGCTTGAAGGTCCAGGTATGACAGGGTTTATGAAAAATCTGTTTCAAGATGTTCCAGCTTTTTTAAATACTATTTCAAATAGTTCCTTATCAAAAGAACAGATTGAAAAAAAGAAAGAAGAATTTGGAGATGTTTTATTTGAAAGACTAATCGCTGGAATAAGTCTTTATAGACCTGGCCCCATGGAAGGTGTGAAACGTTAGAAACCCCAATAAGGTTTCTCAATATAATCGCCTATTGGTAGATTATTATTGAACTTATATATCGAAGAATCAAATGATAGGGTAACGCCTTGAAGGGTTCTCGCTAATCTCCGACTTGCGTTCTTAAATGCAATTTTAAGAAGGTTTGAAGCTCGGTGAAGTAAAGACTAAGTATACCCTAACTATTCCACTTTAGAATAGAGGCAAAAGGCTCAGAGGTGAGCAATGTATACAATGGTATGGGTGTCAATGCCTATATATGGTGAGAATGTTGCTTAAACATAGCAACTGACGAACTTCCGAATGTACGGACTTTGAAATGGGACTTTACAGAAATGTAGAGGGGAGCTATTAATGCTTCGATTACCGAGGTTGAGTACGAATCTTCCAATAGAAAGACCTTGCAATGTTACAGGCATTGGAGAGTAATCAAGTCTATAGGAAGCACCTAAGTATAGGATAATGATAGATATATAGGAACGTTGAAAGCTATGAATTGTGGAGGGATTGCACCCAACGATACAAGTTTATTGGAAAACTCCTTACTGAAAGGTTTTGAGTATAACAATAATTAATCATAGTGAGAGTGTTGCCACAGTACCTAAGAAGCGATGATAACAAGTCGTGGAGGGATAGGCAATAGCCTGTGGGAAATCCTAAAAATATTCAATAAAATAAACATAGCTTCGAGTATGACAAAGAGAACCTAAATCCAATCTGAAAAGGAGGATGGTGTCTATGTTGACTTCAAGGAAAAAGAACAAAAACAAGAGTTTAAAAAATAGGAAAATCAGAACGACTGAATATTACAATATGCAAGAAGTAACTGATGACCTATACCAAGATAGTCTAAAAGGCAAAAACTTTAATAATCTGATTGATATTATATCGTCAGAGGAAAATATTAAAATGGCTTATAGAAATATCAAAATAAACACAGGCAGTAATACAGCAGGTGTTGACGGACTAACAATTAAAGATATAGCTACACTAAATGATACAGAATTAGTCAAAGGCATTAAAGATAGGTTGAATAACTACAACCCAAAAGCAATTAGGAGAGTTATGATACCAAAACCAAATGGTAAAGAAAGACCATTAGGAATACCTTGTATATGGGATAGATTAGTACAACAATGTATCCTACAAGTATTAGAACCTATATGTGAAGCTAAATTCCATAAAAATAGTAATGGATTTAGACCTAACAAATCAGTTGAAAATGCAATAGCCCAAACTATGAAGATGATACAACAACAGAAATTATTCTATGTTGTAGATATAGACATTAAAGGATTTTTCGATAATGTAAGTCATAGTAAGTTGAAAAAACAACTTTGGACTATGGGAATAAGAGATAAGAACCTTTTAATAATCATTACCAAAATGCTTAAAGCAAAAGTTCAACTTCCAAATGGAACAAGAATAAGTAATGAAAAAGGAACTCCACAAGGAGGAATACTATCTCCCCTACTATCAAACATAGTTCTTAATGAATTAGATTGGTGGATAGCAAGTCAATGGGAAAATGTTCCTACTAAAAAGGAATATAAATGTGCAGTACATTCAAGTGGTGTAGTAAACAAAGCCCATAAATTTTCAGCTATTAGGAAAACTAAACTTAAAGAAGTCTTCTTCGTAAGATATGCAGATGATTTTAAAATATTTTGCAAAAACTACAATGATGCAATCAAAATGTATCACGCAACAGAAGATTTTCTAAATACAAGATTAAAGTTGGAAATCAGTCCAGAAAAATCTAAGGTTACAAACCTTAAACAAGAAAAATCAGAATTTCTTGGATTTGAAATTACAACAAACCTAAAAGGTGATAAACGCATAGTAGTATCTCATATGTGTGATAAGGCAATTAAGAGAGTAACTAACGAACTTAAAGAACTTATCTATCAAATTAAACATAGTAGTAAAAAACAAAGATATGTACTAATTAGTAAATACAATTCAAAAATTATCGGAGTTCATAACTACTATAAAATAGCAACCTGTATAAACTTAGATTGCTGTAAGATACAAAATGCTGTAAACCTAAAATTCTTTAACGCTATTAAAAAGGAATATTCCAGAGATGGAAACTCACCAAATGGATATATTGGTAAGAATTATGGTAAATCTCGACAAATGAGATATATCGCAAACAAACCAGTTGTACCAATAGGTTATATTAAAACTAAAAATGCAATGCATGTTAAAAATA
This sequence comes from Clostridioides sp. ES-S-0190-01, assembly GCF_020658275.1. Lineage (NCBI taxonomy): Bacteria > Bacillati > Bacillota > Clostridia > Peptostreptococcales > Peptostreptococcaceae > Clostridioides > Clostridioides sp. ES-S-0190-01. Next base: position 36,029 of record NZ_JACVWA010000054.1, read on the forward strand.
TAATCAATAAGTACACTCCAGAAGGTAGAGAAGAAATCCACAAAGCATTATCAAGTGCAATAGATATGAATATTCTACACAGACTAATGAACCAAAGTATAGTAAATCAAACCATAGAATATATGGATAACAGAATTTCTGTTTATACTATGCAAAAAGGAAAATGTTCTGTGACAGGAAATAAACTCGAATATGATGATATACATTGTCATCATAAGAAACCAAGGAAACTTGGAGGAACAGACGAGTTTAGAAACCTAACAATAGTATCAGTAAAAGTGCATAGATTAATACATGCTACTAAGAAAACCACTATTAATAAACTCTTAACCGAGTTAGATTTAAAACCAGAACAACTGTTGAAAATTAATAAGCTAAGAAAGTTAGCCGAGAATGAAGAAATCAAAACAATTACTTTATTCTAAAAGATATAACAAAGCCAAATAATATGAAATATAGAAGTTAAAGAAATAAGATTATAGGTCAAAAACCTTGAAGTGTGTAAATTTATTGAATAATAAATAAAAGGATAAGTCCAAGGTGGAACGCCGTATGAAGTGAAAGTTTCATGTACGGTGTGAGGTGGGGGAAAGAATGGAGATATTAGAAATAATATCAAAATTTTACCTATCACCATAAATTCCTAATTATATAAATAATATGATAAATCCAGAACAAATTCATTACGATACTCCTAAATTAGAGCCAATTTTAAAAAATACTTATGGGATAATTATATATCAAGAGCAAGTTATAAATACTGTCATTGAACTTGCTGGATTTTCGAAAGGTCAAGGAGACTGGATTCGTAAAGCAATGGGAAAGAAAAGAGATGAAATTTTACAAGAGTATGAGCCATACTTTATATATGGTTCAGGAGATGCAGAGGATAAAATAACTAAAAAGCCTTTAAATATAGTTGGATGTATAAATAATAACATTAGTGAAGAAGTAGCTAAATCAACTTGGAACAAAATGGAGGATTTTTCTAAGTATGCTTTTAATAAAAGTCATGCTGGGGGATATTCTTTACTTTCATATCAAACTGCTTGGGCTTCTCATTATTATCCAGTTATTTTTATGAAATCTAATTTAAATGTATATATAACAAATACGAATAAATGTAAGGCGTTTTTAGCATATTGTTCAAGAAAAAATATAACTGTATTACCTCCTTCAATTAATAAGTCTAATAAGAAATTTTCAGTTGAAAATAATTGTATAAGATTTGGATTTCAAGGAATAAAAAACTTAGGTTATTCCTCAGAGCTTATTATTAAAGAAAGAGAAAGTGAGAGAGGTTTGTTTAAAACTTTCCAAGATTTCATTGAGAGAATGGTTAAATATCAAAAAACAGATAAAAGAGTCATAGAAAATCTAATATTTGCTGGAGCTTTAGATTGCTTTAATGATTCTACAAGAAAAGAAAAATTAGAAATACTTCCTTTTATATTAGAATCTTCTAAATTGGATAAAAAGAAAAATATACAAGGTCAAATTAGTATATTTGATACAGAAGATCTTTCAGATATAAAAGTAATAGATATCCCAAGATTAGGAGAATTTACTAATGACTATCTTCTTGAAAAGGAAAAAGACGTTGCAAACATATATATATCAGCTCATCCTTTAGATGATTTCAAAGATGTATTAGAGAAAGAAAAAGTAGTAGAAATTATTGACTTAATATCTGAAGAAGATGAAGAAGAAGAAAATCAAAATAATCTAACATGTTTGATTGATGGGATTGTTGAAGTAGCTGGGGTGGTTAAAGATGTAGAAATAAAATATTCTAAAAAAAATAAACCTTTTTATATATTTAACCTTGAGGATAAAACAGGAGAAATAAAATGTGTATGTTTCAACAAGTTAAAAAATGAAGATAACATAGTTGATAAAAAGAAGATAATTGCAAAAGCAAAATTATCTTGCAATAATTTTGGATATCAATTAAATATTTTAAGTTCAGAGAACTTAGATTCAAAGGCTAAGAAGAATAATTCTATTTTAATAATAGGCAATAAAAATAGAATTGAAGCTGTAAAACAGTGGAGATATCTAAAAGATTTTATAAATAAGAATGAGGGGAATAGTAATGTATATTTTAAGTTTGATGGTGTTGAATATCCCTTTAAAAATAAATTAGATTTGTCTTGGAAAAATTTATATGATCTTCAAACTGTATTTGGAGAAAATAATTGCAAATTAAATATAAATATGAAAAACAAAGTACATGTTAATTAACATGTACTTTGTTGTATTTAAAAAAATTATTAATTATAAAAAAACACATATAATAAATTAACTTTTAACTAATAGATAATTTTTATAAGAAACGAGGTGTAAGGTATGTTGTTTAATATAATAACGGAAAGTGGATGTATGTACAGGAATGTAAAAGTCATTTCTTCAAGAGGGTTTGCAAGAGATAAAAAAGATGTTAAAGGTGCATTAAAATATGAAAAAGGAATTACTCTTTTATCTCCAGTCTACATGAATAAATACATAGAGAATAAAAATGTTTATTCGATAGAAGAAGTAGAAGAGTAGAATACATTTAAATATATTTTTTCAAATAAAAAAGTTGGTTAATTTTAACCAACTTTTTTATTAATCATTGCATATCATATCTAAATCTATGTCTATGTCTAATTCTTCATCAACTTCTTGGTATTGCATAGATTCTTGTTTTTTATTAACTTCTACATCTTCATGAATTTCTTCTTTTTCCTCTTGTTTAGTTTCGACTTCAATATTTAATTCCTCTTTGTTTTCTATTGCTTCTTCTTCTACTACTGTTTCTTCTACTTCATTATCTTTTAGCTCTTCTATCATTACTACTTCTTCTAAATGATTTTCTTTATTATATATAATACTATTTATTCCTTCAGATAAGCTTTTTAAATCCACAGAAATAGATTTTCTTAAAACTTCTTCCAAATAGAGTTGAGTTTCTGAATCACTAATGTCAGGAAATCTTATTTTTAATAAACTTTCTCCTAATTCATATGCATTCATAACTGTTGTTAGAGACAAAGAATTAGAAATTTTATTTCCTCTTATAATCATTTTGCCTAACTCTTGAGACTTGTTTAGCTCCTCATTTCCTTCTAATTCATCTAAAATTCTGTTTAATTCAGTCTTATTTGAAATAAAAGTAAAAGCACAACTGTTTCGGATTTTTTTATTTTTCATTTGCATAATCACATCCTATTTTTGTTTTACTGTTTTTCTTTTTCTATCAATTAATTCTTCGTATTCAGTTAAATTTTCTTCATTACTTTGATTAATTTTAATAATTAAATCATTAAAAGCTTTTATTATTTTTTTTGTGTAATTTGCAAGTTCAATCTTCGAAATTTTTGAGTCTTTGAATTTTTGAGTTAGGTCTTTTATTAAATAAGAAGCACAGTTGTCCCAAGTAGCTGTTTCAGAAAAATATAAATTCCCACTATTATTAGGTAATAACTTTTCTAAATATTTTCTTAAAGCAATTGAGCCTCCACCCGTAAAAATTATTAAATGACTTCGCTTATATAAGAAAACATTTTTTGAGCTTAATTGATTAAGTATTTTATCATCTATAAAGTCTAAAACTGTATTTTCTATAAAACTTGCAACTGAATCATAACCATTTATCATATCATCGGAAATAGCATCAATTTCTTGGTTTTCTATCGCTTCTAATATATTAATAGAATCAATATCAACTATGTCAGCATTTATATTTTTTCTAAGAGTTGTTCTTAAATGTTCTTCAAGGTGGTTTGTCCCAGCTTCATCAAGAGAAAAACTTTCTAAAGTGTTCCCTTTTTCATCGTACAGTCTATGATTTAAGTTTTGGCCACCTATATCAATGACTCTAACTTTTCTTTTAGGAAATCTCATTCGAGGTACTAAAGCCATCCCTTCAGGAAAAACATTAAATCCAGTAATATTAAATGATTTGTCTGAACCATTTAATATTATATCTATTTTTTCATTAGATTTTATTAAATCAACATATTTCTCTCTTTGACGCTCATTTGAAAAATCAGATGATGGATATCCAACAACTACATACACATTTTCATTTTTGGAATGAACCTCTTTTGCAATAGATGTATATACACATAACTGGTGGTGTATATTATTTTTTGTTGTCTCAAAATTGTAAGAAGACTGTACACCTTCTCCTATTAAATATTTGTCACCTTCAAATTCTGCTCTAAATTGAAGATCAGAAGAACCATCAATATCAGAAAAGGTCCTTCTCGATTGTGTTTTAGAAGGGAACATGTAATGTGTTAAAAGCTCATATGTATTTGAAAATACAACTACTTTAACAGCATTTTTTCCAGGATCTACCACAATTATTTTGTTTGCCATTTTTTCATTCATACTTTTCCTCCATATATATAAAATTATTACAATATAATAAGATATTATCATAATATGTAAAATAATTCTATTATTTTATCAATTTATATAAATCATATTTATTTTTTTTGTTTTTTAAAAATAAAAAATAAAATTAAGAAATTTAAAATTAAATAATTTTAAAAAATAAAAAATAAAAAAATATAATTTAATATTTTTATAAATTTAGTAAAATATTAAATTATATTTATATTTTTTAAAAATTTAATTTATGCTATCAAATAGTTTCATTTCTTTTTCTAATAAAAAATTATCTTCTGATATATTGCTATTTATTGTTTCTATTATAGAGCTTCTTTCTAAATCAGATGTTAAATTTGATATTAGCTTTTTAAAATTTAAATGTCTCTTTTCTAATAATAAATAGATATCTTTATTTTGTTCAAATAAAGTATTTTTTTTATGAAAAGAAGATAAATTATCTTCTACTGCTTGTTTCTTTTCTGATAAATAGTTTTGCATATCTAAAAATGAAAAGTTCCCACTATAGTATAATAATGCATTTTGCTTTACAGAATCATAATTTTTCTTTAATAATATATTCTCTAAATTTATTGCTTTTTCTATTAAATAAATACTCTTAGTGGATTTTTTTTTATTAATAATTTGTTCTTTTTTTTCTATAGTTATGTCTTTTGGGAGATAATCAAATTTAGATAAAGAATCAGGTACAATTTTTAACAAAAGAAAAAATGAGAAGAAGATAAATAACATAAATATAATCTTTAATGTATTTCTTGATGTTGCACTTCTATTGTATAAAAACGTTTCATTAGTTTTATTATCTTTTTTAGTTGATTCAAATGGACTTTTGTATTTTATAACTTTGCCATTTTTCATTTTTAAAAATAAGTATTTTTCTTTATTTTTTTCTCTCATATTAGTTCCTCTCTATTATCTTAAATTAAAGTTTAATAAAAGAAATCCTTTAAAATGGATAACTATTTATTATATATCTTTGCATATGGGTTTGATAACTTTTAAAAGAGTAACAATATATAAATTCAAACATAATAACTCGTAAATGGTATAAGCTCTAATAATGTCAATATAAAGCTATTTTAGTTATAAAAACTATAGGCCTGTATAAGATAATACTATAAATTATAAGTTTTATAATATTTTAAAATATAGAATAGGAGAGATATTTATGAAAAAGATAAAGGGATGTATTATAGTAGGTGTTTTTATAGCTATACTTGCAATTATAGTAAATAATTTAGATATATTAAAAGATACAGATTATATAAGTACAAAATGTGCTTTTGATTTAGTAGAGGAAAAAGTACCTAAAGAAGCTATTTATCAAGGATATAAGAAAAATCAAGTAAAAGGAGAAACAGTGCTTTATTATGCTTATAAAGATGCAAGTCATATTGTTACATTATCACATCCAGAAAATGTAACAACAAGAGAAATAGATTGGAATGAAGTCTGTAAAATGAAATTTGATTAAGTTTAACAGATAAGGATTAAGTTTTTAAATATGTAAGTTTTTGAGTACATTTGTTTTTTAGGTTTTTAAAAAAAATAAACTTGACAAAAACTATTTTTTAGTATATTAATATAGGTTATTGTTCTGAGTAGTTATGAATATTCTGAAAATTGTTTGTTTTATTTTTTATAAACAACGAAAAGCTTGACTTTAGTTGAATAAATTAGTAATATATAAATATAATCATGTTGGTTAGCAATAAAGCAGAGAATGTCTATGGTGCTAAAACATATAAATTCAAATTAAAAGTGAATAGTCTATAAGTTTTATTTGAATGGAGAGAGGATAAGAATAAAATGCGAATAAGTAAAAAAAAATTAAATCAGACAATAGAAAAAGTTATAAGCAGAAATAAGGAAGAACTATATAAATATCGTGTTGATGAATTAAGTTTTCAATATGTAAATATAAAGAAAAACAGAAATAGAGAAGATTATGATATTATAGTCTCTATAGATGAAATAGAAGTTCCTTTATCTCTTATTCGAGACATAGTAGATGAAGCCTGCCAGGAGTTAGATATTAAAGTTGGTAGGACTTTTATAGAATTGTAGATATATATCTTATTAATAAAATATAAGTAGTGCAACATAGATTATGAATGTTTAGTGTAAAATTATTATCAAATAGTAATCTACACCTTTAAACTTTAGAGAGAAAGGCGTAGTTTTAATAAATATAAGTAATATGCTTCATCCTCAATGTTATTAATATGAGGATAGAATAAGAAAGTAAACTTTAACAAATTTTGTATTTAAATTTAGGAACTATATCCAAAATAAATATATAAAACCTCTCAGTTTTTGAGAGGTTTTATATATTTATTGAGTAAAGGTTGAAAAATCTTTTTAGATTTGGTAATATAAATATATAGAACCTATGTTTGAATTATTAAAACAAAAACACCTACAAGAGCTATTGTAGATGTTTTAATGGTATTTTTATAACTAATAGTTTAAGGTTTAATTACTAAGATCATTTATAAAAGTATCTATATATTCTTTGATTTTGAAAAGTCCATCAAGTTTAGTTTCGTCTTTCCATTCAGTTTCAACGATTTGTTCAATTAATTTTATTAGACTATCTTTTTGTTTTTTTGTTGCAGGTTCTCCATATATTAAAAAATCGTTATTTCTCAACAAATCTTCCAATTCATCTGCATTCTCAGATGGATGAGTTTGTTTAATTAATTTTATTAGATTATTTTTTTGTTTTTTTGTTGCAGGCTCTCCATTTATTAAAAAATTGCTATTTTTCAATAAATCTTCTAATTCATCTACATTTCCAGATGGAGGATTATATTTTATATTTTCAGATAGAGGATATACATTTAGTATTTTGTACAGTTCTGATCTATCTTGTCCTAAAGCATCTGACAAGGCACATGCAACTGACATAGATGGAGCTCTCTTATCTCCATCCTCGATTCTACATATATATGATGAAGATACATCTGATAATGCCCCCAACTCCTTGAAGGTTAATTGTTTTTCATTTCTAAGCTTTTTTATCCAATCTCCAAAACGAGTATCTGTGACTCTCTTAAGTCTATTGTAGAGTACTTTTATTTTATTATTAAATAAGCTTATTGCTCTACGTCTATCAACTTCATCAAGTTTTTCATCTATAGCAGGAAATACTTCTTTGTAGAGATTGTCTATTCTATTAAAAGTATCCTCTGAAAGATTTTTATTATTTAAAGTTGCGTTTATCTCATTTATTAAATTATTTATCTCTTCAATGTCTTCTAATTTAGCCATATCTTCCACAAATAAATCCCAGCGAGTAGATTTTATTGGAGCATATTTTCTTCTTAACTTTAAAATTCTACTATTTAAGATATTTTTTGTATCAGTATCAATTGAAGATTCCTTTAAAAATTTGGAAAGTTCTTCTATTTCTTCTAATTGTATAAACTCACCATTTTTACCTCTTTGCAGAGCATCATCAATCTTTTTTAATAGATCTTCCTTTTCTTTTAGTACTTTGTTTTCCTGTTTTATCTCTTCATACTTTTTTAGGAGTAGGTCCTTTATATCTTTGTCTATTTTGTCTATTTTGTGTAATTGCTGAATAGCGTTTTCTATTAAATCGTCGTCTATTATATCATCATTTTTAATTTTTTGGGCAAATTCTTCATTGAGAGTTAATAAGTCATTTAGATTCATATTATTGTTGGTTATAGACCAACATTCACCTCCTTATTATATTTTTATTAATTTTTAAGTTATAGTTTTTGCATTTATATATATTATACCACAATTAATCACGTTTAATATAAAAAATATTTTATTTTTAAAATATAGAAAAATAAACAAATATGAAAAATGAAAATTTTAAGAAAAAAGAATAAATATAAGAAAATAACGTAGAAATATGTAAAATACAGTAATATAAAAATAGTACTGAAATTAATTAAAAGTAATAATATAAGATGCCTTTAAATATTGACTAATAAGAACAAACGTTTTATAATAATAATGTACAGAATTATTCATTTAAAATAAGCAATAAAAAAGTTAAAGTAGACTATAATCTTAAATAATAAAATAGGAGATTATAGTTAATGAAAGAAAAAAATGTTATTATAGTTGAAGAAGAAAAAGCACCTAATTCAAGGGTTAAAATAGTCCTAATTAAAGAGGCTATTCGAAGATGCCCTACTGGTAAAACTCTTAATGTAAATGTTATTTGTAAAGAACTTGGAGAAATATTAGAAGAAAGATATCCAACAGAAGACTGTTTAGAATATCATTCTAAAAGGATGGGACTATTTTCCACGAGGGATATGGTTAAACAGATAAAATCCTATGTGGGCAAGAGTTATAATGGAGATTAATAATATTTTTAATATTCAACAAGAAATTTACTTTTTATAATTATATCAATATTTGAAATAATTATAAATATATTTTTACATTATATTTTTAAAATAATTTTTATATATAAAAAGGTAATTGTATTTAGGCAATTACCTTTTTATGTATAAAGAAGAATGATTTTATTATAAATAAGTATAATAATTTATACATAAGAAAGAAGAGGTTAACGAAATTGAAAAAAGATAATATTTATGACATAAAAAATACTTTAAGTGATATTGATCTTAATGTACTATATCATATATATATACATAGGTGCTTAACAATAAGACAAATATATAGAACTTTTTATATAAATGAATTTTCATTCAATCAATTTATAGATATAAAAATAAACTTTTTTATAATTAAAGATTTACTTGAAGAAGTTTTTTTTAATAAAAATAATTCTGCTTTGTTTCTGACAAAGATAGGTGTTGAAATTGTTAGAGAGAAGTTTTGTCTTGATGTAAATACTATCAATAAAGATAAAATTGTAAAGGGATATAATAGTTCATCAGATTTAAAATTACTATCTCGATTAATACCACACCAAATATTCTTAAATCAATTTGTTTTAGATTTTAATGTAGCTTTAGAGTATAAGCAATTAGACCTAAAGACAGAGTACTTTGATGAAAAATATGTTTCTCAATATCAAAATATTCGACCAGATGGGCTTTTAAGATTAAAAGACATGGATTTAGATTTGTTTTTAGAGTTAGACATGGGTACTGAGAGTGAAAAGCAGTTATCACTTAAATGGAAAAATTATAGAATGTTTTTAAATTCAACTGAATGGGATTTAGTAAGCAATAAAGTGATAGTCTTATTTATAGTGGAAAATGTTAAAAATGTAGAGAATAGGAAGAATGTAATTAAAAAAACTATTATAGATGAGATGTTGGACCTTCTTGGAGAGAAGTTTGAACTATTAGTCGGAACAAAAGAAGAACTTCTAAGAATAGTCTTTAACAATATTATACCCAAGTTAAGTAAAAAAGAAGAAGCATTTGAAAATATAATAAAAAGTAAACATGGATATTCTGTTTCAAAAGGTGAAAATCTAAAAGATAAATTAGGAGGAGATATTTATCCTTATTATATAAAGAAAACAGAGAAAGGTATTGAACATGAATTTTTAGTTGATTTTTATACTGGGAATCAATTAAATGTTGTTAGACGTATGGAGCTTTTAAAGAGAAATAGTTCATTATTTAATTATTATAACAAGAGAGATGTTAAATTAATAATTGTCTGTGAAGACATTGTTTCCAATATAAAAAAAGATGTGAATTTATCATCATCAGATGTGTTAAAAAATGAAAATATTTATTATACTACCATAAAAAGGTTAACTAAATTTGATTTAAAGACAGCCTTGTGTAAGATTGATGCTTTTAGCAGAATATATCATTTTTCTGATGATAATTTAAGTATACGATGTCTTGAAGAATCATAATAAATAGACTCTTTATTTAAAATAAAGAGTCTATTTATGTTATGAATTAAATATAAAATCGACCTTATCTAATACATCTTTTGGCAAAGGATTTATTAATAGTTTAGAACCAAATAAAAATTCTCTATCTTTCATTAAATTATTTTTTTCCAACAAAGATAAAACGTCTTCAAAATGTTTACCAATAATATCTTCTAACATATTAAAATTATAGTCTTTTAATAAACTCATCTGTTCTTTTGTTCCAAAACTTAGATTATTTAAAAAATCCCAAATGTTATTTAAAACCAACCCTGTTTTAGTATTAGGTAAGAGTTCTTTATATTTATTGTTATTACAATTAAAACTTCCTATTAATCTATCATTTTTATCTTTTAACAATCCATTTACTTTTAATACAGTGTTCATTCCTTCTTCTAATGTACAAGAATTAATACCTTTAACTTTTATGCAAGTCAATAATATAATAAGCTTCATCCCATTGTCTGTGTTAAGACAAATTACCTTTTTCATAAAATAACATCTCCAATCTAAACTTTTTAAAAAAATAAACATTTTTGAATTTAATGTATCTTAGATATTTTAAAGAAAAATATTCTAAATAAAAAAATAAAATCTAATAAGTTGATTTTTTATTTAAGAGATATTAAACTTTAAAAAGTTTTAAAAATAATGTCATAGTATATAATGTTTTAAAAGATTAAGAAGGAGGAAAATTAAAGTGGTTAAAATTTGTTTAGCTGTTGCATTTAAAGATTTAGAAGAATATCTAATTGATAATACTGAATATATTAAAAAAGAGATTGGGGAGGATGTGGAGTTTGTGGGAGAAGTTGTTTATAGAGAAGGTGTAATGCAATCTATAATTAACAACACTCCTGATATCTTGATTATTAGAGAGGGGTTGCCAGGTAAAGTTGATATATTAAGACTGGTACAAGAGTTAACTTTGTGTTTTCCTTTCCCTAAACTAAGAATAATTTTTATATCTAAAGATAGAAGAATTGGAGATGCTCTTCTTGCATCATTAGTCCAATTTAGAGTGTATGACATTATAGTAGGAAATAATATAGATGCTTTTTCCATTATAGATAAAATAATAAAACCAAATATATTAAATGATGTAGCTCAATTTTTACCAAAGATAAGAGAAACAGAAAAAAATACAAAATTATTTGAAGCTCAAGATTTAGAATTAATAAAAAAAGCAAGTGAGATTAATCAGGTTGTAAAGAAAGAAATAAAGCCTTTAAAATCAATAAAAAATATAGAGTATCATGATAAAAAAATTCCAAAGGATTGTTCAGAAGAGAAAATAATATTTGAAGGAGAAATAGAAAATGAAATAAAAGAAGAAGAGTTAGTAATAGAAGATGAACTAACAAATATAGAAAAAGAAGAAATAGTAATAGAGGATGAAGAAGATATAGTTATAGAAGAAGAAATAGTAATAGAGGATGAAGAAATAGAAGAAGAAGTAGTGATAGAAGAGCTAAAAGATAATGAAGTAGAAGAAACAGAAGAAGTAGTAGTGATAGAGGAAGAAGAATTAAATATAGAAGAAGACTTAATAGAAGAAGAACTAATCAATATAAATGAAAATTTAATAATAGATGAAGATATAAATACAAATGAAGAAAAAATTAATATAGAAGAAGATGTAATTGAAATAGAAGAAGAACTAATAGTAGAAAACAAAGAGGAATTAAATATAGAAAAAGAAACAGAAATGAAAGGCTATTTAAAAGAAGATGTTTCAGTAAAAGAAGATAAGAAACAAAAAAAAGAAAGGAAGATTATTAAAAAAAATAAACCATTGAGAAATAAATCTTCTTTGGCTAAAAGTAGTGAAGAAAAGTTTACATATGTAAAAAAAACAAACCAACAAATAATAAGTTTTTTAGGAGCTAAACAAGGGGTAGGTAATTCTCAATTATCTTTTAATGTAGCTGTTGATTTGGCAAATAAGGGATTAAAGGTATTATACATTGATTTAAATGAGAGAAGCTCAATAAATGATATTTTCTATTTAGGATTTGATGAAGTTGGAATTGATACAGCATTAGAAGGTATAGATAAGAATGATTATATTTTAATTGATAAAAGTATTGTTACAATAAATAATCTTTTAAATGAATATGAACTCTTATATAAGAGTTATTTAAAATTTCCAAAGACATTAGAATTCTTGTTTTTCTCTCAAAAATATGTAGAAGAAAAATATGAAATTCCAATTAATAAAATAAAGGACTTAAACCTATATTTAATTATGCAAAAAGGATATGATTTTATAATAATAAACGCAACAAATGATATGCAGAATGAATTATCAGAACTTCTTTTAATATATTCAGCAAAGATCTTTTTTACAATCGCACAAGATGCATCTATTATAAAAAATAATCTATTACAAACTAAAATAATGGATGAAAAAGGAATAAATTTTAGAGAGAAGTTCTATTATTTATTAAATAAATATGATAATTCAAACTTTAATAAAGATCAAATTTATGAGTGGGTGTCTGATTCTTTAAATTTAGAAGGTTTCCCTATTATAACAATACCAAATTTAAACAGAGAACTAATAAATTCTAATTTTAATGGATTACCTTTAATTTTAGAGAATAAAAAAAATAAAGAAATGAAAAAATCTTTTTTAGACATCTATAATGTAATAATAAAATAATAAGAAAGGGTTTAATTTTTAATAATGAAAAATATAAAAAACAAAGCTAATATATTACTACAATTTTCTCTTTTTGTACTATTTGCAGGGGGTGTATTCTTTTTCACTCAGTCTCAAGTAAAACCTGTTGCAGTTTACCAGTATAGTAGAAATATTCAAGAGAATACTGTAATCCAAAAAGGTGATTATATAAAAACATTTAAACCAAAAGACATTATAACAGAAAGCATGATTACAAATGAAAAAGATATTAATGGAAAGATATTAACCACAAATGTATATCGTTCAGAATATGCAATTAAGAATAATTTAGAAGACCCAGCTAAACTTGATGAATTTGCAAAGATAGATTTATCTAATCTTAGAAAAGTATCTATTCCCGTTGAAATGAAAGATGCAGTTGGAGGCAACTTGAAAAAAGGAGATAGGGTTGATTTAACTTTTGTTAAACAAGGGGATTCAAAAAATAATGATACTTCTGATAGTTTTACATATGCAAAGACATTTATGCAAGATGTTCTTGTTTATAATGTTGTTGATGATGGGGGTAAAAAATATGTAGACCAAACAGAAGGGACTCAAGCTTTGGCCAATGAAAAAGGGGAAGTAGTTGAAAGTGGCTCTTTAAGTATTGTTACTGTAGCAGTTACAGCACAACAAGCAGAAGAAATATATGCAAGACATAAAGATGGAGATATTGGAATTATTGGTAGATTTAAAGAGAGTCAAGACACAGGAACTTCTGGGTATACAATAGGAGAATATAAAAATATAAAAACACAAGAATCAAGTCCAGAAAATTAATATTAATAAAAAATGTTATTAAATAATTTATTTAATAACATTTTTTTTATGTAAGTAAAAGAAAAGTAATTATTTTTTATATATTATATAAGATATATTATTACAAGTAATTAACTAAGACAGGTTAAATATTACACATAACTATTTTTTTTAATATAGTAAGATGTAATATTCCAAAAATAGATTATATAAAAAAATAGGGGTGAAGAAATGAAAAAAATATTATTGTCTATTGGACAACCAACGCTTGATAATAAAATAAAAATTGATGTTATTCCCAAAGTAGGTATGGAGTTAGTTGGAGAAGTTGAAAATAAAGAATATCTAATTGAAAAGATAGAGGAAACAAATCCAGATTTATTAATAATATCTAAAATGCTAAAAGGGGCAGGATTAAGTATATTAGAGTTACTTTTAACAATAAAAAGAGAGTATCCAAAACTAAGAATAATCTTTTTAGCAGGAGAAGTCGATGAAAAAAATAAAGAAAAATATAAAGAATTGGCAGTGTTGGTGAAAGCTGGTATATATGATATTTTACATAAAAAATCAATTAAGCCAAGAGAAATAGTACATTTAATAGAAAATCCTAATACAAGAAAACAGGTAGAATATTTATTAAAATATGAAAAAGACAATGTTATTTATGAAGATGAAATAGTAGAGATAGAAGAAGAAAAGGAAGTTAAAGACTTAGAAAAAGAGGGATATAAAAATGTGTATGTAATTTCATCTATTAAGCCAGGTACAGGTAAAAGTTTTTTAAGCACAAATATTGCTACTAATATTGCTAAGTATGGAAGGAATAAAGATGGTTCTCGCCCAAAAGTAGCAATTGTAGAATCAGATTTACAAAATTTATCAGTAGGAACTCTTCTTCAGATTGAAGATAATAATAAAAATTTAAAAAATGTAATGGAGAAAATAGATACAGTAATAGTTAATGAAGGAGAGTCATTAGTTGATGATCCACTTAAAATAAAGTCTGTAAATGAATATATCCGAAGTTGTTTTAAGCAATATAAAAACTGTAAAAACCTATGGGCATTAACAGGTTCACAGTTCACAATGGAAGAAATAGAAAATATAAAAAATTATCATTATACTTATTTAATAGAAAACATATTAGATGATTTTGATGTTATTATTATAGATACTAATTCAGCACTGGACCATGTTTCTACATATCCTCTTTTAAGACTTTGTAATACTGCTTATTATATATTAAATTTAGATTTTAATAATATAAGAAATAATAGTAAATACAAAGAGACTTTAGAGAACATAAATGTGCTTAATAAAATTAAATATATACTGAATGAGGATATAGATAAAGATTATAAGATTTTAACTGGAGAAAGCATGCTTGAAGAATTGACTTTTAAATCAGATATGCTTGAGGAGAATGGATTTAATGTGATAGCAAAAATACCAGAAATCCCTAAAGAGATTTTTCTAAATAGACTGTATCAAGGCATTCCAATTGTATTAGATAACACAAACTATACTCTAAAAGCGAGACTTGAATTAGCTAAGGTAGCTAAAGAAATCTGTGAAATAGAAAATTTTGATTGGTTATACAAAGAATACCAAAAGTATAGAATGAGTATAAACGAAAAGCTAAATAAAACAAAAAAGAAAAAATTTTCATTGTTTGGCAAAAAATAAAAAAAGAACTATATAGTTCTTTTTTTTATTTTAGTATAGTCATATTTTTTATTATATAATTTTCTTTTTTTTATATAATATATAAATTTCAAAGAAAGGAGACAAGTAAAAATATATGGCTATTAATAAAGAGTTCCATTCCTTCAATAAAGATATAGTTAAAAATATAGGTTCAAATAAAAAAGGAAACAGCTACCTATTTGACTATGATGAAGCGTATGAACTTTTAAAAGTGAATGAAAATTTTAAGTCTGCCATGTCTGAAGATGTAGATTTAAAATTAGAAAATAAAAATAAGATAATAAAAAAAGATAAGAAATACTTTAGAGAAAAAAAGAAAAGCTATATGGATATGGTAGTTTCGACGATTAATTCAAGTGGAATTGAAGTAAGGGGGTATGAAAATGAATTACAAAAGCTTGCTTTAGAAATGGTTGAGGATTTATTTGGATATTCCACTATAAAAGAACTAATGTACGATGAGAAAGTTACAGATGTATATTGTCTTTCAAAAAACAAGATCTATTATGAGAGAGAAGGTTCAGAAAGTCCAATAAAATTTAATAAATCATTTAAGTCAGATGAACATTATAAAAATTTTATAGAACGATTATTAAAAGAAGCAGATAAATCCATGCTCGATAATGGAGAATTTAAAAGTATAGACTTTGATTTATATGAAGATAGATATAATGCTTTGTCTACAGCTATTAGCCCTAATGGATATGTCTTAACAATCAGAAAGCATAGTGAAAACCACATAAAACTACCTCAAATCATAGAAAAAGAATGTATGACACAAGAAGTGGCTGATTTTATTGGAACTTTGATAAGAGGGGGTTGTAATCTTATCATAGCAGGTATAACTGGTTCAGGTAAAACAACTACAATGAGAGCTCTTCTTGATTATTTTGTAGCACAGATGAATAGAAGGATGCTGGTTTGTGAAGATACAAGAGAATTGTTCCCAGAAAATGACCATACTCTTGAGCTTGTTACCAGCGAAGGATCCGATGAAAAAGATAAATCTAATATTAATTTAAGAGATTTAGTCAAGATAGCACTTAGACAAAAGCCAAGATATATTGTAATTGGGGAGGTTAGAGGTGTCGAAGCTGAGTCTGCTGTTGAAGCAATGGAAACTGGCCATGCCACTATTTTTTCTATGCATGCAGGTACAGCAATTGACGCTATAAACAGATTGGTAACTAAATATCTAATGCAAATGCCAACATTAGGAGTGGATGTCGTAGAGCGTATTATTGGGTCAGCCTTAGATTATATATTAATTCAAGATGACATACCAGGAATTGGTAGGAGAGTTACTTCTATAACAGAGATAAAGTTTGACAACAATACACGTAGAATAATAACAACTCCTATCGTAAAATTTAATTTTAGAACAAAAGATTTTGATTTTAAAAATAATTTATCTGAAGAAAAAGCAGATAAGATGCTTAGAAAAGGAATAAAAATAGAAGAGTTATCTGGATATATGGCAGATGAATGGACTGCTTAAAGATATACAATTTTTTATTATAAAAAAATAATATGTATATATTATATAAAAAGAGGTGATTTATGTTTGAACAAATATGTTTTATTTACAATAATAACATTGCTCTTATATATAGCAACAGCTTTGGTTTTAAGTAAAGTAGCAAATAAAAATAAAGAAATTAAGATAAAATCAAGGTTTGGGAATAAACATTTTAGATCTTCAGATGTCTCTGTAAAAAAACAGATAGAAGAAAAAATGTCCCAAAGAGCAAGTATTAAGAAAAAATATAAAGTGGAAACAACTTGTTTACAAGCTGGATATAACATCAATTATGGAGAATATAGTGTCATATGCATTGCTATGGCTATCTCACTACCACTTATAATGATGATTTTACTAAAAAATATTATCTTAGCTATAGTATTTATTTTTATAGGATATTCTGTTCCATGGCAATTTTTTAAAACTTTATCTAATAAAAGGGTAACAAAGATGGAATCTCAAATAGGCTCTTTTATTAGAATTATTATCGAAAGATATAAAATAAATAAAAACATATCTAAGTCCTTAGTTGAGACTTTACCAGATTTTAAGGGAAGTGAGCCTCTATACTCTGAATTAAAAAAATCAGTAGTTGATATCGATTTAGGTACGCCAATTGAAGAAGTTCTTTCTTCTCTTGCAAGAAGAACAGGTAGCAAATATCTAAAACTATTTAGTAATTATTATGAAGTATCAAGTATGTTGTCTTCTCAAGAGTCGAAAATAAAAATTTTAACAACATCTTTTTACCAATATGAAGATAATCGAATAATCAAGCGAGACTTGAGAAAAGAAATTATGGGGCCTGTTAGAGAATCATATATAATGGTTTTTGCTATTCCAGTGTTAATGATATATCAGTCTTTTGTCTCTGATGGATATCTGGATTTTATGATAAATGAAAAAATAGGTCAAATGGGATTGACTGGTATATTTGTTTCTATTTTATTATGCGTTTGGTTTATAAATGCTAAAATAGGAGCTCCATTAGATTAAATAGTTTTAAGAAAGGAGTAATATTAAAAATGGATGTTAACATGTTAAAATGGTTATCTGCATTATGTGCATTTTTAATCTTTATACCACTTGTAAGAAATATATTGAGAATTCTTTTTTCAAAAGAAGATGAATCTTTACATAAAAAAAGATTAAAACAGTTACAAAAAACAGAAAAACGAAAATCTGAGCAAGAAAAAAATAAAGAATTTATAGAAAAAATAACAACCCCTGTATCAACATATATTCTTCCTAAGATTGACAGAAAGAAAGATTTAACACAACTTGAGAAGGACTTAAAAATGTGTAATTGGGATAAATATTTTACTCCAGCTACTTTTATAAGCTTAGATATAACTATGAAAATATTAGCAGTTATAATTGGGTTAATTGTATATAGTATAGCTAATCTAATGTTAGCATTACTATGGGGGTCTATTATATTTTTTATATTAAATTTTTTGTTAAAGAATGCAGTCAAGGAGAAAAGATTAAAGATATTATCTGGATTTCCTGACTTTATAAATGTTGTTCAAGGTTTTTTAGTTTCAGATATGACGCTTGTTAAGGCGATAGAAAGCTCAATACCATACACAGGTACAGAATGGAGTAAATTAGCCCAAGAATTTGTCATTGATAGTAAAACAAATTCTCAAGAAAAATGTATTGAGAATATATATGAAAAAATAGATATTTTCGAAGTAAGGGAATTATGGTCTTTAATTAAATTAAATTCAGAACAAGGAATAAATATAAAAGAATGTTTTAGCAATCAAGCCAAAAAAATAACTGATTTAAATATGGAATTAATTCATAAGAAAATAAATACAAGACAAATTATGGCTACCTTAGTCCAAGCTCCATTACTACTATTATTATTAATAGCAATATCTTTACCTATGATTTCTCAAATGCTTATACTTTAAAACCAATTTTAGTTATATATATAAAATAAATTAATATAATAAAAAAATAAAAAAAAGGAGGAAAGGAGTTTAGCCACAAACTCTAAAAAAATATATGAATAACCAAATATTAATAAAAACAGAAAGTTGTAATACAAACAAATGCAGTGCTTTTTTTAAAGGGTTGTCTCAAAAGAAAAATAATTTCTTGACTAAAAGTACATATAAAATTAAAAATCTTTTAACAAAAGAAGATGGACTTATAGACAGAAGTAAAAGAGCCATGGCTGGGGAAGATGGAATGGAGCTTTTACAGTTGGTTATTATAATATCTGTTGTTTTAGTTATAGCCACTGCCGTATTTTTACTTAGAGATAAGATAGTTGCCTATTTTGGAGATGCAACAGGTGAAGTAGATAAACTGAAAGTAAAATAATAACTACTATATAAAATAAAAAGAACATTCATAATGAATGTTCTTTTTATTTTATATAGTAAAAGAAATAATACTATTTATATTATAATACTCCAAAAAATTATAAACATACAAAAATAATAGTATTATTAGTTAATAAATATTTATAGAAGGGATATTTAAGATTAGATGCTAAAAGTGATTAAAGATAAACTTAAAAATAAAAATGGGATGGTTTTTATTGAGTTCTTAGTTGGATTTTTAGTTTTTATATTTATTTTTTCATTCTTTTTTGATTTATTTCAAATAGGAAGTAAGAAATTTGTTATGACTCAACAAGCTTCTCAGATAGTAAGACAATTAGCAAAGCAAAGTGGGATCCAAAGCCAAGTACCTTTAAATTATCCAGGAGGAGGAGGTTCTTATTTAACATCTTCTCAGTTAATTAAAGTCACAGAAAATAAATTTAAAAAAATTGGAGTTAAACCTGAAGATTGGTCAATTGAAATAATCTTAAGAGATAAAGCACAGGCAAATGGAGAAAGAGTAATTTCCTTATCTGACACATCTAATATAAAAGCAGATTATAGAGATAGTATTGGAATTAGATTTACATACAGTTATAACTGGGGATTATGGTCTCAACTTGTACCTGGAGATTTTAATAAAACTACCAATGTAGATAAATATGCGTTTTGTGAATACAAGCATAACTATTCAAATTGGAAAGGAGAGGAAGATTAATATGGGGATAGAATTAATTTTATCAAAAATAAAAAATCGTTTAAATAATAATAATGGTAGCATAGCTATAGTAGGATGTGCATTAATACTTGTATTTGTCACAGTAGCAACAGGATTTTTAAGTTTGTCTAATTCCTCATGGGTTTTAAATGAAGTACAATCTATAATGGATTTATCAACAACTAATGCTTTGCAACAATCAATTAACAATGAATATCTTAGACAAGAAGTAATAAATGTATCAAATTCTGATTCTTCAATAAGTAATGATGGAGTTTTAAATGTTAACAATAAGCTACTGAGTGATGTTATTAGTACATCTTTTAGAAAAGAGTTAAATAGACAGGTAGGATTAACTCCATTTATTCAAAAAATAGATATTAATTATTTAAAACCAGAATTCGTTTATGAAAATTGGGGCCTTAATTATGCAGGAGACTCAAATAAGGAACGACCTCAGCTAATTTTAGATTCTATTGTTCAAATTACATTAAAGAATTACAGAGAATTTGATAATTTAGGCTCCTATATAATAAATGAATATAATGCAAGAGATAATGGTAATATGAAAATATCTGTTGAAGGAAAAACAGGAGATGGGAATTTAATTTTGACAATTAGAACTTTGTCAAGATTAGTGTACAGATAAAGTTATGTATAATAATTTTGATTACCTAAAAGAAGTAGAAGCTGTTTTTTCAAATCCTATAGTTGTAATTACTTTAACTTTATTTCTTTTATTTGCTTCTTACAGTGACTTTAAATATTTAAAAATTTATCATAAATTTAATTTTATATTTTTTTTATTAAGAATGGTATTTGTTTTCTTACCTGTATTTTCTTTGCCTCTAACATTAAGTAATATTAATGGTGCTATATTTGGATTCTGTTTGATGTATATACCAGCTATGCTTTGTGGAGTTTCAAAGGGTGGAGACATTAGATTTGTTTCTATCCTTGGGTTATATTTAGGATTTCCTCTACTTTTGAATATGCTATTAATGACCTATAGTAGTATAATAATTTATTTAATTGTAAGAAAATTTATTTTAAAAAAGAATGTAACCAATTTAGGGATACCATTGGCCCCATTTGTATTAATTGGATATGTTATGAATTATGTAATTTTTTTATGTATATTTTGTTGACTATAAACAATATTTTTATGAAAAAAGTTTGGTAATCTTTACTTATTATAATTAAAATGGTAGAATTAAAATAAAAAGGAAAGGAGATGGGTTTTGTTATGATAGAAATTAGAAATTTAGAAAAAGAATATATATTAGGAAATAACTGTGTGAAAGTAATAAACAACATAAACTTGACCATAAATAATGGTGAATTTGTTGCTATTGTTGGTTCTTCTGGAAGTGGGAAAACAAGCCTGCTTAATCTTTTGGGAGGGTTAGATAAACCTTCAAGTGGAAATATATTTGTACAAAATAAGGATATAACTAAATTAAAAGACAAAGAAATGAGTGAGTATAGGAGAGATTTAGTAGGATTTATATTCCAAGAATTTATGTTAGAAGGGAATAAAACAGTGCAAGAGAATCTCATGATGCCACTTATTTTTTCAAAAGTAGAAAAGAAAGAAAGACTCAATAGAGTAAAAGAATCTTTAGATAAAGTAGGAATTAAGGATAAATTAATGTGTAAAGCAAATGAGCTTTCAGGTGGGCAAAGGCAAAAAGTAGCAATTGCAAGAGCTTTAATAAATGAACCTAAAATTTTATTAGCAGATGAGCCTACTGGAAATTTGGATAGTAAAAATGGAGAATTAATAATTGATTTACTTAAGGAGTTAAATAAGAATAATAATTACACTATTTTACTGGTTACACACAACATGGAACAAGCTTCTCAAGCTGGACGAATAGTTAAGATTAGAGATGGAGAAATTTTATGAAAATAATTGATTATCTTAAATTATCATATTCTAATTTAAAGAAAAGAAAAATTAGAACATTAATAAATATCTTTTCTATAGCTATAGGAGTTACATTAATAGTAACTCTTGTAAGTTTAGGTAGCGGGCTAAAATCTTATGTAATGTCACAAATAAAAGAACTTAATAACTTACAACATGTGTCTGTTTATAATACTAAAGTACAATCATCCGAAGAATTAGAAAAAAAATTAGCCAAAACAGATGCAAATGGGGATATAGATGTAGAAAATTTATATGAGAAAAAGAAAATAAATGATACAGTTATTAATTCATTATCTAAAGACAAAAGAATTTCACAACTATTAGTAAAATATGAAACTGAATTAACAGAGACACAATATGGAGATAAGAAGATAAAAGAAATAAAAGCTGTTTCATATGATAAAGATTTTTATCTAAAGAGTGAGAAAGCGAGTCTTAAGCAAAAAAAAGAAGCTGACAACAGTTCTCTAAGTTATATATTAGAAGGACGAGAATTAAACAATAAAGATAAAAATGCAGTAATGTTACCAGAAAGTTTTGTAAAAAACACCTTGGGAATAGATAATCCTAAGGATATTATAGGGAAAGAGATAAACTTAAAGTCAGTTCTACCAGACTTTGATAAAGATAAAATATTTGATAGAAAGGCTACTATAGTAGGGGTTATAAACAAAAAATATTATCAACCAAGCTTTGTTATCTCTAAAGATTTAATGACAGATATTAAAAATTTTGAAGAAGGTGGAAATAAGTCATTAAAAGAAAGAGGAGCAGATGTATTAGAACTTTCTATCACTAAGCTTGAAAATGTAGAAAAAGTAGTATCATATATAGAACATAGTTTAGGATATACAACAGAAAGTGTTCAATCTGTTGCAAAAATAATTGAGAAAATATTATTAGGAATAAATATAATTCTATCTGTAGTAGGGATTATTACTATATTAGTAGCTTCTCTTGGCGTAATTAATACTATGATAATGTCTATTAATGAAAGAACAAAAATGATTGGTTTAATGAAGGCAACAGGGGCTTCAAAAATAGATATATTATGTTTATTCTTGGTAGAATCTTCGGTTATTGGATTACTTGGAGGATGTTTAGGCTCATTTTTATCTTATTTTAATTTATTAGGAATAAAGGGGATAATAACTTATATTTTAGAAAGCCTTGAAATTAATCAAGTATCTTTTTTAGATAAAATTGTAAATATGAATCTATCAATAACAATTTTAACTATTTGTTTTGCAGTAGTTTTAACTATGTTGGCAGGATTATATCCTTCAATAAAAGCGTCAAAATTAAATCCAATTGAAGCTCTTAAGTTTGATTAAAAAATTAATAAAGAAAGGGATGTTTCTAAAAAAAGTGTATTTTAGAAATGAAGGTAAATTTATATGAAAAATATATTTAATTTTGGGAGAAAGAAAAATACTGGTAATGAAAAAAATAGTATTGAATTAAAAAAAGAAAAAGTAAACTTAAGAAAAGATACAGTAAGTAAGATATGTTTAACAAAATCTGATTTTAATGATATTAAAAATATGAAGTTTGATGTAACATTAGTATTAGATTGTTCTCTATCAACATCTGATCTATTTGAAAACGGAACGATACAAGATATATTTGAAAGATTATTACCAATTTCCTTATCTTTTGATAATGATGGAATGCTTGATGTTTGGTTGTTTAACGATGAAGCTTATCAATTGACAAGTATAGATATGAATAATTTATTTAATTATGTTAAAGATGAAAAACTTTTTAAAAAGTATGTTCGTGGTGGAACAAAATATGCTCCTGTAATTAAAGAAGTAATCAAAGAAAAAACAGAATTAAATGAAGCAAAGAACCCAGTTTATGTAATATTTATAACAGATGGAGATAATTTTGATAAAAAAGAGGCTGAATTAGTAATTAGAGAAGCGTCAAATAAGCCTGTATTTTTCCAATTCATAGGAATAGGAAAACGAAAATTTAATTTCTTAGAAAAGTTGGATGTTATGGAAGGCAGAGTTGTAGATAATGCAAACTTATTTTCATTAAATGATATAAATGATATTTCAGATGAAGAATTATATGAAAGGGTTATGAAAGAGCTTCCTGAGTGGGTTAGAGAAGCTAAAAAGAAAGGTATATTTTAAATGAATGATGTATACATCAAAAAAAGTATTAAGAAAATTTCATTGAATGATATTATTTTTTTAAGAATTACAAATTTTGATGCGTATGGAAACATAATAAACATAAAACTATACCAAAAAGTTAATAACAGATATAAGCCTGTTGACATGCTGGATATTCCTTTTCCAATAATAAACAATATTAATACAAGTTCTTTATATAAATCTGTTAGTAAGAAAGAAGAAAGTAAAATAATTAATAAACTGAATATGCTTAAAAAAAATATACTTAAAAAAAATTCTTTTAATTTAGACTATATTAAAATTGGTATAATATGCGACATATATTATATATTAGGTAGGGATAAAAATTCTGATTTCTATGGTCTAAATTCTATAAAAGTAAATGAAATTGGAAAGATAGTAAAGATAGATGTTTTAGATTATAATGAGATAACTTATGTTTTAATAGATTTATTAAAAGATGAAAATATTGATGAAAGACTGTTTTTAATTGATGTTAATAAATTTTCTTTTATAAAGAAAGTTAAGGATTATTATGTTGTATCGTTTTATAGTTTACTTTCAAAAGAAGAAAATGAGCAATATGTAAAAAAAGACAATTATTTAATATTAATGGTTAAAAATAATTCATTCCAAATAATACTATCTGAAGAAGCTAATATAATGGGTATTTTAGATAAAAAAGATTTTAATGTTGTAGATGAGTCTTTTTTAAAAATGATACTTTAATGAAAGATTTAATTATAAAATGTGTAAACTGATATAATATAAGATAATAAAAATACTATAACACCTTTAAGGTGTTATAGTATTTTTTAGTTAACTTTCATTTTATAAATTTTAGGGCTTTCAAAAGCTAATTTTAAGTCATCTGTTAAAGTTATTTTATCATAATCAAATTCTTTAATTAAAGAAATCCTACTATTTTCATCAATAAAAAATAAAGTAGGGACATTTTTTATTGATGTTTCTTTTATAAAACTCAAGTCTTTATCAACCAAGATAGTTTTAGGCTTCTTTAAATTTAAGTTTTCATAATAATCATTTATTTCATCATTAGTGCTTTTTATAAATAATGGTATGTATATAATATTAGTGTCTTTTACTACTTTATCTATTAACATACTTGTCTTTTTGCAGAATGAACAATCTGTTTTATTCACTGATAATATTACTTTTTTACCATTTAGCTTATTAAATTCAAAAGTATTACCATCAGTAGTATTTAGAGTCAAATTAGAAACACTATTTCCTATGTTTTTCAAAGCTAAGTCCATTTTTTCAAATGTTGGGTAGTTCGCTTTTAATATATTCATTCCTTCTTCTGTATATTCTAATAATTTATCTTCAGAACTTTTAATAGTCTGTTTAACTTCACTTTTATGTTTAATAGTCTCTTTGTCATTTGTTTCATTAGAACATCCAGTTAAAATAATAGTCGATAAGCATAGAATCAGACCTATTATTCTTTTAATATTCAATAACATCACCTCGATTATAAAGTATTTAATAATATTATATAGTTTTTGTTGTTTATAAACAATAAAAAACTTAAAAATACATATAATATATCAAAATTAAAACAAAGTACATAAAAATATGTTTTAAAATAGGGAGGATATTATGATAGTAAAGAGAAGAATGAAATTACAAGAATTAGATGGAGAAGATGTAATAGCTATGAAAGCAGTTGGAAATTTCGAGAAATTTTTACATTCTTATTATAGCCCACATGGTTTTTCATATGTAAATAGTAAGAACGAATTCGTAACAGATAAAGAGTATTACAAACTTTTATTAAACTCAGGTAAATGTATAAAAATGGGCGATTTCATGATTTTTAAAGAGGGGTATCATGAAAGTTATGAAGAATATGCAAACAAATATTTAAGTGAAATTAATTGTGAATGTAGTTTTGATTTGGCAGAGTTAAATAGCGTTTCTAATTTTGGAGTTGTAAATTCTACAATAGATATGGTTAAAAGAAATCTATATCCTAAAGAGAGAGCATTTAAAATAATTGAAAAATACTTTAGAAATCCAGGATATGCACAAAATATTTTAAATTTAATATAATATATTTAACATAGTCAATATTTTTAATAAAAATATTGACTATGTTTTTTAAAAAGATAGCATCATACAAAAAATCTATTTTAAATTTTATTTATTAATTATAAAATACAAATAATTAATAAATAAAATTTAAAGGAGATAAAATAATTAATGCCTCTTGAAACAAAAAAAATATTAAATTATTCAGATGGTGTAAAAAGAGAAAAAGAATTTTATACTAAAGAAGAAAAAGAAAAAGTAGCTTATGCTAATAATAAATTAATACACCATGTCATAAAACAATTAAATACAAACGTCGCTTCGCATGATGAACTTTATAGTGTTGGTCTTGTGGGGTATGCAAAAGCACTTGAAAGTTTTGATAAGAGAAGAAATGTTAAGTTTTCTACATATGCGATAAACTGTATAAGAAATGAAATATTATACTTTCTTAGAAAAGAAAATAATCATAACAAGAATACAATATCTTTTAATAAAGTACTTTCAGCAGATAAAGATGGGCATAATTTGGAACTTGAGGATATTATTTCAGAGGATGAAATCTCTAAAAAAAGGTTTGAAGATAATTTAGTGGATAAGGAAGATCGAGCAACGATACTTAAAGCATTAGAATTTTTAAAGGAAGAAGAAAGAATTGTTATTATATATAGATTTGGATTAAATAATGGAATTATAATGACTCAATCAGAGATTGGGAAAATGATAAATATGTCTCAAGCTAATATATCTAAAATACAAAAGAGTAGTATAGATAAATTAAGGCTTATACTTGATAAAAATATTTACTATAAACAATAAAATAGCCAAAAAAATATAATGAAACACTCTAAAGTTATATAAAAAATAAAAATGTATATTATAAATAGATTAGATTATCTAATCGAAAAACTTTGGAGGTGTAAAAGATAAATATGAATGCAGTTTTAATTAACTCAAAAAAAATAGTCCTTATGTTTATGTTAAGCCTAATGATGTGTATGACTTTTTTACAAACTAATAAAATAGAATCCTATGCTGGTAATGATATAGGAGATGTTAAGGTTGAAGTTAATGGGAATGGAGGTTTAAGTGTTTCTGGAGGAGGTATGGATTATAAAGATGGAGCTTCTTCTTGGAATGGTTTTTTAGGGAAAATTAAATTCTTTGTAGTTGGTCTTTCAGGAGTAGGTGCTCTTATCGGACTTGGGAGCTTAATTTTCCATTTTAGTAAACTGGCTTCAACAGCTACTAATCCTCAAGAAAGAAGTAAAGTTTTAACTGGTATTATGTGGTCTGTTATAGCAATGGCTGGATTAGGATCTATATCTATTATAGGTGGATTCTTCTATGGAATTTTAAAATAGGACGAATAAAAAGACACTATTAACAAATTAATAGTGTCTTTTTATTATATTATTCAGCTTATATTTATTAATAAAAGAAGTCCTTTATATAATAAACAATAAAATTTATTTAATATAATAAAAACACCAAAAATTAGAAAGGAGTTTAAATAATGCCAAGAGTAAATTTAATGCCACCAGACACAAATGAAGAAGAAAAGGCCATTGGAGGATTAATTACTTTTAACCAATTTTTTTGGTTATTAGGTGGTTTTGTTTTAGGGATAATAACATATTTAATAATCATTTATTCAATTAAAATGCAATTTATTGCTATTCCAATGGCTATTATCGTATTTTTATCAAGTGCACCATTTGCCTTTTTTAAAAAACATGATATGCCTTTATTTAAATATTTAAATATAAAACGAAAATATAATAAAAAAAATAAAAAACTAATAAATAGGAGGAAATTAAATTGATTATAGTAATGCTGTTTTTTATATTATTTGTAGTTGGATTAATAGGTTTTGCTTTTTACAAGATTAAAGAGACTGATCCAAATAGGGGGAATGGAGCTTCTAAAAATAACTATTATGCAGATAATGCCCAAGATGCATTGATGTTTGAGGATATAAGAGATAATGTTATCCATCTTGGAGGTCATCAGTACCGAGCAATTATAAAATGTAATTCAATTAACTATAATCTTAAAACAGATAAAGAACAAGCTGTTATTGAAATAGCTTTTCAAAGGTTTATAAACTCGTTGTCTCATCCAATTAGCTTATATGTACAAACTAAAGAAATAGATAATTCAAGAGTAATGGACCTTTTTCAAAAAGATATAGAAAAGACAGTAGAAGAATTCCCTTTACTAAGAGATTATGCAATTTTAAACATAGATGATATGAATAATATGTTTTTTGAGATTGGAAACAACAAAGAAAAAAATAAATACATAATTGTACCCTTTAATGATTCCACAACTCTTACAAACTCAGATGATGATGAAAAGTATGAATATTCCTTAAAAGAAATATATGGTAGATGTCAAAGAATTATTGATGGGCTTACATCAGTAGGTCTTAAGTCAGAAATATTAAATACATATGACCTAATAGATTTACTTTACTCAACTTACCATAAAGATAATGCATCTCAAGTTAATAATATTCTTAATGGAGAGTTTTTATCGAGAATAGTAACAGGGGAGGACAGGTTAAATAAAATATCTAATAATCCAGAAGCTACTCTTGATTGGATTTTATATGAAGCTCAAATTAGATTAAAAACAGAAATCTTAGAAAATAAGATTATTGAAGATGCTGATAAAGAAAAAGCAACTGACTCTATGATAAAAATAGATAAAATTAGAAACTCAATTGCAGGATTCTATAAAAGCAATGAAAATGCAAATTAGATTGGAGGAATAAAAAAATGTTTTTTAAAAAGAAAAAAGAAAAATCAACCACTAAAATAATAGATTTTAGTAAAGACGATATATTAAATGAAACTAATTTGTTAGATAAAGGTATTCCTTCTTTAAAGGAACTTATATCACCTTCATCTTTTGAAGTAGATGCAGACTATATAAAGGTAGGTAAAAAATATGTTAGAAGTTTTATAATGCAAGGTTTCCCTGCCCAAGTTTATGTAGGATGGTTAGACAGTATTTTTAATTATGAAGGGGAAACAGATACAATTATTCATATTGATCCAACTGATGACAAGATAGCTTTAGAGGAATACACACGTAAAATAACACAATTTGAAGCCCAGCTTATGTCTGAACAAGAAAAAGGTAATATACGAAATATAACAAGGCTTAGAGATAAGATACAAGAGTTATATATGGAAAGAAGTAAGTTAGAAAGAAATACAGATAAATTATTCCAGGTTCAGATTGCATGTAATCTATATTCAGATAGTTTAGATGAATTAAATAAAGAGACTCAAAAAATTGATAATAAACTACGTGGAAGAAAAATGTATATGATGCCAACATATCTAAGACAAGATGATACTTATAAAACTGTTTCTCCTTATGGGAAAAGCTATGTAGAAGATATGTTTAGAAATTTTAATTCAGGAGCATTAACTTCCTGTTTCCCTTTTTATAACTCAGATATTAGACATGAAAAAGGTGTTTTTTGTGGGATTAATCTATCTACATGTTCTCCAATTTTAATTGATTTCTATGATAGAAGCAAACTTAAAAATTCGAATATTACTGTTATTGGGCAACCAGGAACAGGAAAAACATTCTTTGTATCTTTACTTACTATGAGAAGCTCAATAAGAGGAATTAGAACTGTTATTATTGACCCAGAGAGTGAATATGGAAGACTTACAGAAGCTCTGGGTGGTTCAAAAATTTATTTAGCTCCAGATTCTAAAGAGTGTATAAATCCATTTGACATAGAAGAAGAGGATGAACTGGATGAAAATTTCCTGCCAACAGGAATAAAGTTGGTTGATGTTAAGGGTAAAATTGCAGATTTATTAAACTTAATTGCTGTTATGGCTGGAGGATTATCTGGAGCTCAAACTTCAACAGTAGCACAATTATTACAAGAGTTGTATGGAAATTTTGGTATTACTAAAAATCCAAAATCATTATACGTAACAGAACCCTATTTTGATAAAAATACAAAAGAATTTATTCATGAGGGTAGAAAGAAAACCATGCCAATTTTTTCTGATTTTTATAATAGTTTATCTGAATATGCTGAAAAAAATTCAGACATGGAAGCAATGGATTTAGTAAGAGTATTAAAGATGTTTAAAAAAGGTGGAGTGTATGACTTATTTGACTGTTATACTTCTTCTAATATATCTAATTTTAAAAACTCTCCAATTGTCACATTTGATGTTAGTAAATTAGAAGAAAATATTTTAAGACCAATTGGTATGTATGTAGCCTTGTCTTGGACATGGGAGAAATTTGGTAAGAAAGACCCATACATAAACAAGAGAATTGTTTGTGATGAAGCGTGGATGCTTGTCTCTAAAAACATGGCTGGTTCTGAGTATTCTGCAAAGTTTCTTGAAACAGCTTCAAGAAGAATAAGAAAAAGAATGGGAGGACTTTTAGTTGCTTCTCAGAAGTTTACTGAATTTGTTGAAAGTACACAAGGTCAAGCCGTTTTAACTTCAGCAGAGACTAAAATATTCTTAGGGCAAGATACCACTGATATAGACTCTATTCAAAATATGTTTAAGTTAAGTGAAGGAGAAAAATTATTCTTACTTAGAGCAGATAAAGGAGAAATGTTAGTTAGAATTCAGGGAGAAAGCACAGTAGTTAAAGTATTGGCTTTTGACTTTGAGAAAAAATTAATAGAGAAAAGAACAGCCTAATGCAAGAAAGGAGATTGAAATGATAAAGAGAAAATTAAGAAAGTTTTTAGCTCTTGGATTATTAGGGATACTTACTTCTTCTACTTTAATTGGGGCAAATAATATAGATTCATATGCTCATAATACATATTTTATTTCAGTAACATTAGATGAGAGTTCTTATAATTATGTACCCAATGTAATTTT
Organism: Clostridioides sp. ES-S-0190-01; assembly: GCF_020658275.1. Classification (NCBI taxonomy): domain Bacteria; kingdom Bacillati; phylum Bacillota; class Clostridia; order Peptostreptococcales; family Peptostreptococcaceae; genus Clostridioides; species Clostridioides sp. ES-S-0190-01. The sequence goes on from NZ_JACVWA010000054.1 coordinate 67,054, forward strand.
TGAACAAAATTCTTGGTCTGCCAATAAACATGCAGAAGCAGATTTAGGAAATTTTACAACAGTTTCTGAGCAATCAGACTCAGATATAAAATCAAAAAATCTTAAAGTGCCAATACTGAAATATGAAGGCATTAAAGATGAACAGGTAAAAGAAAACTATGATAGTGCAATGAAGGTAAAAGAGAATGATGAAGGAACAAAGGAAGATGACGCAACAAGAGGAAGTGGAGATGGAAGCAAATCATTAATTTTTACGTTCCCTGCACTACATGGGAAAGGACTTTTAGTTGATTCTGTAAATGCAAATGCAGAAGATGAAAAAAGAGCTGATTTAGTCGCAGATGTCTTAATTGGAGGTTTAAATAATGCTTTAAACTTTTGTTTAAGTTCTACAGAAGGGAATTTTACTATAGAGCAAATTAAGGCTTTTTCTGCTGACTTAGCAAATAAAGCTGTAAATAAATCAGGAAGTGTTTCTTTAGGGGAAGCTTCTTTTACAATATCTTCCGCATCAGATAAAGATCTTAAGAAGCTAATGGATGGGACTACAATAAAAGATTATATAAAAATAACTTCAAATAATAATGGAAGTATTATTGTACCAATGCAAATTTTTAAAGGGTATGTATCATCTGGGAGTAGAGAGCCTGAAAGAAGATTAAATAGTGATTATTATAAGCAATTAAAAGAAGGCGGAGATGTTAAATATTTAAATTGGAAACATGTAGTTCTTCAAGGAAATTATAATGCAGATGTTAAAAAGATTACATTTTCAAATGAAAATGAAATTTCTAAGCCAAATCAATTAACAATTATGGTTGGAGATTTCTTAAATGGAATGTTAAGTGGATTAAGAAGATTATTAGGATTATATGCTATGGAAGATTTAATGTTAAATACAGGGGTAAGAGATAACAATTATTATTATGGTATTATGCCAAATGCATGGATGAGTTCAGCAACTTTATTAAATATAGTATGCCAGATCATTGCTTGGAACTTAATAGGGTTTTCTATAGTAAGAATGCTTTTAAAAAGACAATTAGCTACAATCAACATAAGTGAAAAATTATCTCTTATGGAAGGTTTTAAAAACCTAATAATTACAGCCTTTTTATTATGTACATTCACTTTAATATTTCAAGGTTTCTTAAAAATAAACTATGAACTGGTAGATATGTTTGGGAAAAGTAGTAGCTTCTCCAGTTATATAGGAACAGCTCATACTATGAATAGTGGTTTAATAGCAACGATATTAATAAATATAGCTTTCTTTGTAATAAATATATATTTTAACTTTTTTTATGTTTTAAGAGCTGTTACAATTGCTCTACTTTATGCAGTAGCACCTCTTTGCATATTTAGTTTAAGTTTAGGTGGAAAATATGTACAAATATTTAGCAATTTTATGAAAGAATTAGTTTCACAAATATTTATCCAAACTTTCCATGCTATTTTAGTAGCATTTTTTACAAGTGTAAGTTCAACTCAAAAAATGAAAACTTTTGAATTGTTTGTTGTGTTTTGTTCCTTTATTCCTTTAACAAATTTTTTAAGGTCAAATATACTTGGTCTTCCATCAGGAATTACTGATCAGGCTGAAAGAATCTCTGGGATGGGAAGAGCTATTGTAGGTGGTGCAGTAGCTGGCGTAGTAGGAGAATCTGTTGGAGGTAAAGGTAAAACAGGAGGAGGAGTCGTTGACAATGAAATGATAGGAATGGGAATAAATAGTAGACCATCTTCTTTTTCATCTGCACTTAAAGATAAATATATTAATGGAAGCTCTTCTTATAATGGAATAGATAATAAAGATTTATTGAGTGGAATAGAAGATTCTAATAAATCAAATTACGCAACTCAAATTTATGGTGAGAAAAGTTCTTTTGATAAGGCAGTTGGTACAGCTAAGACAGTTGGAAATGTAGGTAAATCTGTTGGAAAGGCACTTGGATCAGCTGGAATGTCTATGGGATATGGTGCAATAGGTGATCATAGAGGAATGGAGAGGATGGGTTCTGGTGTAGCCAGTGCCACATCATCAATAAGAAATTCATTAGCGGGCAATAATCCAGATTTAAGTGGATTTGGGATTTCATCAATGTATGATAATGGAGAAAGTAATACAGCAGTTTATGACGCTCAAGTTGGTGAAAATGGAGTTAGATTTAATAATAGCTCCATTGATGATAGTACATATGGAAGAAATTTAAATGAAATGTATAATGTGTTTAATTCTAATGGAGAGTATTCAGATGATAAAGAGAAAGGATACTTAAGAGATAGTGCTAAACAGTATTACCAATCACAAGGTATTATAGGGGTTGGAACTGTATCAGGTGATAATGGAGAGAAACAAATGGCTGTTAATTTTGATAAAAGTATGGTAAGTAAGAATAGGAACTTCTCTTTGCGAGATATAGGAGAAATTAAACCATATGAACCAATGGCTAAGTCTACTAATTTAAAGAAAGATATAAAATAATATAAAAGAAATAGGACTGTTCTATCATTTTAGATTAGAACAGTCCTATTTCTTTTATATTTATGGAGATGAAAATCTATATTAAAATGTTCAGATTTTAATATGGAGGGATTTAATGAATAATGACGAGAGAAATCCTCAAGAAGAAGAGCAACAACTTAATAGAGAAATCTTAAATTCAATTAATAGAAAAAGAAAAAAAAGTTTTATGAAAAAAATACATAATGTAGGCAAAAAAATAAGTAAATTAGTATCAAACTTATTTTTGACTTTTTTTAAAACAATAATTTTACCTATTCTACCTTTGTTAATTGGATTTATCATAATAATTTTTCTTGTTTTCTTTTCTTGGGACTTAATTTTTAACAGTAGAGGTAAAACTATGGATTATCAAGAAGAGGATGTCACGCAATATAATCAAGTTGCCTTGGATGATAAAGGGGATATAACTTCTACAGATTTTAGTACAGGTAATAAAATAGTTCAGGCATTTTATACATTCTTTGCAGAAAAGTCTATTTGGGTGGTAGTAAAAGAGGATGGAATAAATGAACCTGTACAATTTAATTCAGAAGAATATGTAAAAAAATATGGTGAAAATGGGATGAGAGATAAGTATCAAAGAGAAAAGAAATTTTATTTAAATCCTAATGCTCTATGGTCCTTGGATGAATTTTTAAATAAAAATCAATTTAGGTTCCCTGAACAATTTGTCCAACCAGTCCAACATGATAAGGATACTTTAGAGTTAAAACAATTAACAGATAAAAATAGGAAGCTTACAGCCAAATCTAAAGAATATGATTTAAATACAAAAAAACCGAAAGCTAATGGTAAAAAAACTGAAGGTGTTTGGGATTATGGGTTTGGTTCAATTTTAAATTATAAAAAATTTAAGGAAGAATCAAAGAAAGAAGGTCTTTTCTCTGAAATAGAGATTTGGGATATAGAAAATGAGACAAAAGTAAAAGTTCCAATAGATGAAGCTGAAGATATGGTTAAAAGTGATAGATATACATCTTTTAATAGCTCTTACAAAAACAAACTATATTCTAAAAAAATGCCCGAGAGAGATGAAACAGTTTATATGATAGATCAGGTTACAAGCCCTCTTGGATTAATAAAAAATAATATAGTACAGGAATGGGTTGACACTAATGAGACTTTTACAGCATCTGAGTCTTTTACAAAAACAGTAACAGTTGGAGGGAAACCTAAAAAAATAGAATTTAATGCATATGTAACAGGTAATATACAAAAGTTTGAAGCAAGATATGAAGGTGAGCCTGATGCTTCTCAACTTGTAGGAGGGCAGTATTTTGAAGATTACATAGGTAACTATACAACATATGTTCCGAAAGAAGTTTTAACTTCTTTTAATTTTAAGGACAGAACAGGGAAAACAGATAAGGAACTATTAAAATTACTTGATAGAGGAGCCTTTGGAGAAGGTTCAGCAGAAGGAGGAACATCTTCTGGAACAGTTGACTTAGGAAGTTTTAAATTAGGTTCTGGAGCTTCTTCAGATAATTATAAAAAAGCAATGCAGTACTATGACATCTTTAAAAAGTATGGAGAAATGTATGGAGTAGACCCAAAACTATTAATAGCTATAGCATGTCAAGAATCGGGAGGTAGCCATGAATCTTATTTAGGTGCTTCAAGGTGTGCCAGTGCAGGATGTGGTATTATGCAGATAGAGCAACCAGGGAAGACTATAACTAAATCTACAGCATTTAACCATAATACAGGGCAGATGGAGACGATGTCTATAAATATGGGTACTGTAACAAGTATAGATGGAAATATAAAAGCTGGAGCTATGCTCCAAGCAGAACGTATGAAAGCTCAGAACTATAATATAATTTTAGCTTTGCAGACTTATAACTATGGTACAGGTGTAGCTAATATTATGATAAAAACATATGCTCAAGCAACAGGAAAAACTCCTGAAGAGGTAAGGAATAATCCAACTGATTTAGGATGGCTGGCATACAGAGCTGACATAAGTGATAATCCAGGTAAGTACATAAATGGTTGGAGTCATAGTAGGTATGGAGATAAGCAATATGTAGAACATGTTTTAAGGTACTATGTTGCTGATGGAGACAGTGGGATATGGGTAAAAAAAGAAGATGGTTCTACTGTGACAATTTCTCCAGATGGTAAGTTTGAAATTGGTTCTGGAAGTGGTGGAAGTTCTGGTGGTTCAGCAAGTTCAAAAGATGGATGGCTAAAAGGCATTTGGGAAAAATTGAAGGAAGGCTGGAATAAGTTATTCCCAGAATTTGAAAAACCTCTAAGTGAAAGACGACTTGAATTTTCTAATAAATATCCAGAGAATCAAATACAAAATGTGATAAAAATGATGTTTGTAATGGAGGAAAGAAAATATATCACAGAATATGAAGATTTTACAGATGAACAATGGAAGAAAAAATATATATTATTATTTACTAATCCATTAGGAGATTCTTGGGGTAGTGGAAATGGATCAAACCAAAACATAGATGTAGCATCCATATTCCCAAAAGGTTTCGAGGCTCCAATAGATGTATCTCCAGTCACTATAGGTAAACCATTTGATCAAGTTCATCAAGGAATTGATTTGGTAGCTATAAAAGGAACAGAAGTAAAAGCCATTTCAGATGGGAAAATAATAGAAGTAAGTAGTAACTCAATAAAAATACAACATGATGGAACCACTCAGACTTATTATTCTAATCTACAAGAAGTATTAGTTAAACAGGGAGATTCGGTTTCTAAAGGTCAGGTAATAGGTAAAACAGGAGGAGGTAAAGAAGGAAATGTTCTACACTTAGAATTAAGTATAAATGGAGCTAAACAAGACCCATCTTGGATTGTAACTGGAGATTTTATTGCAGGAGACTATAATATTAATGCATCAGATGCAGAGATAATTAAAAAGGTAATAGATCTTGGAAGAACCAAAATTGGTTGTCCTTATGTTTGGGGAGCTAAAGGTCCTAATTCATTTGACTGTTCTGGGTATACAAAATGGCTTTATAAACAAGTAACTGGAGTTAGTATAGGGGATGGAACTACTGGCCAAGTTAGTACTATGAGGAATTTTAAAGTAGATATAAATAATATCCAACCAGGAGATCTACTTTATAGAATAGGTGGCTCAGGTAACCATGTTGTTATGTATGTAGGTAATGGTAAATGTATGGAGGCTATGGGGACTAAATGGGGAGTTGTATATAGCGATTTTTCTAAATGCAAATCAAGAGGTCTAAATAAGGTGTATAGACCTATAGCTTATATAAATTCTAAAAAAGGCATAAAAAATTAAAAATAAATAAATATATTAAAATTTAATAAAATAATGTTAAAATATTAAAAATAAATATAAATATATAATTTAAACAAAATAAAATATTATTTTTAATATTTAAGATTAAAATAAAAAAATATATTATACTATTTAATAATAAAATAAATAAAGTTATTATTTTTATTGCGATTGTCTATAATAAAAAGGTTTTATAATAAAATCAAAATCATAAATGAGTTGGGGTGATTAAGTGTACATAGCCTTAGAAAAAAAGATGTTTATCTCTTTAGTTATTATAGTTATGTTACTTTCTGTTTTTTCTGTTCAGTCATATGCTATAAATGAACAAAAAGTAGAACCTATAAAAAATGAAGACATATATAATAATACAAAAGGGAATAAAAATGGTGGCTATATGACTGGTGATGATGTAATGGAAAAAGTAACGATGGATGAATTCTCCGATAGAATTGAAAAAAAGGGATTTGAAATAATAAAGTTTATGAAAGTATTCGCTAATCCATTCTTTACAATTTGTTTTATAGTAGCTCTTATATTTACAGCTATTGGAGCATTTTGTAAAAGAGGAGGTCTTTTATGGGTTGGTATTAGTGCTATGATAATAGTAGCATTTTCATACACTGCTGTCATATATTCTTCTGATATCCTCAGATGGGTTCAAACTTGGATAGTTAGTTAAAGAGTTTAATTTATAATAAATAAAAGACAGTATCTTTACATGTAAAGATACTGTCTTTTTATCTTAAAAAACACATTAGTTTTGTTTAAATACTTTTATTTCTTTATTCAGATATTTGACTATTTTATAATAAAAACCATTGTCTGAAAGATAAATGTATTCTTCTTCTGTAGGTGTTAGATTATAAGAAATTACCTGTTTTATATTCCCTATTTTTTTACTATTTCTTTTTATAGCTTTATTTATATCATTAGGAATTTTAATTTGGGGTGATTCACTATATATTTTAGTATATATATTATTTTTAGTTAATTTAAAAACATTTATCACATTATCAAATTTAACTTCAAAGTTAAAAGTACCTTTATCAGTATTAATTATTTGACCATTTTTATAAGTTTTAGAAATAGATTTTATCTTCCCATATATATTTTTATTATCCTCAGATATATGTCTTATTATCTCTGCATATACTCCATTTAAATTGTCTTCAATTCCATTTTTATAAACCATTTTTCTATTTGGAAGAGTTTGGTTTATCCCAACAATTTTTAATGCGTTATTATTATTAGATAAATAAACATCATACTCCCCTTTTGTTGTAATTGTGTTATAAATAAAAAACTTTTTATATAAAATTCCTTCTTTATTAACTCTTCTTACTGTTCCAATATCTTTAAAATTATTTATAGATTGAGTAACCTTAGAATCTAAGACTCTATTAGGATATATAATAGTATCCACACTTAGTATAAATACAATCATTAAAACAAACGACATGCATAATAGTGTATGTTTGCTAAAGGCTTTACTTTTGTATGCTCTATATAAACCATAAGGAGGCAATAGAATTAAAAACATCCAAATATGATTTTTCTTTCTTATTTCATGCCTGTTATTACTGTCAATTAAAAATTTCTCAAATATATCTTTAATTTTAGATTCTTTCATTTAAACTCCTCTCTTTTTCTTTTATGTAATTATATACCTATTGAAAGATAACTATAATAAAAGTTGTTCCTATATATCACTGCAATTTAAGTATCCATGCTAAGATATTTTAATCACCTATTTTTTAGCTAATTTGAAAATATTATAATATTTTCAAATTATAAAAAAAGAAATCTCCTTATATAATAAAAAAAATGTTTTTGTCTTTAGGCAAATATAAAAAAGGGGAGAGTATTGTGAGAAGAAAAGATTCTAAGAGGATTGAGAATAACCAAAAAGTATATAATTTATTAGAAGAAAGTAGAAAAAGAGTTCTAAATGAGGATGAAATTGAAATAATAAAAAATATGCATACAGGATATGGAGGAATTAGTAATAGTACTCAATTTTTTACTCCAGAAGTAGTAATAAATTATATGTTAGATTCTTTAGAATCTACAGGATTTAAGGGAGGTAAAATCTTGGAGCCTTCTTGTGGAAATGGGAAATTTGTGAATGCTTTAATTTCAAGATTTGAAAATGTAGAAATTACTTCAGTTGAATTAAATAATGAGTTATATTATCTAAATAAAATTTGTTACCCAAATGTAAATGTAATAAATGGAGATTGTTTGGACTATTTAAAAGAATTTGAAGGTGAATTTGATCTTGTCATAGGAAATCCTCCATTTGGCAAGAGTCATAAAAGAGATAGTTTTAAATTTGGGAAATCTTCATTAGAGTCTTATTTCCTTGAATTATCTTTAAGAGCACTTAAAGAAGGAGGTTCTCTTATAATGGTTCTTCCTGATTCAATTTTATCTTCAAATAAATATTTTAATTTAAGAAAATTTGCAATTGATAATTTTAGGCTTGTTCAATCTATATCTTTACCAACAACAACATTTTATTTTTCTGGTACAAGTGTTAAGACTTCTATTTTACATTTCGAAAAAAAAGACTGTAACAATAAAAATTACTCTGTTTTTATGGCAATGGTAGATAAAATTGGATGGGACAGTAAAGGTAATAAAAATGAAAATGTGCTAATTCCTGTTTATAATGAATTTAAAAAGTTTTGTCAAATCGAAAAAGATATATCTTAATTAAGATATATCTTTTTCTTGTAAAAGTTCATATTTAGTTCCAATGCTCGATTTTTCTATTTTAATTTTATTGTGAGATGATAATTCTTCTAATTTAGAAATTATGTCTGCTATAGATAACCTTCCTCCATAAGAGGAAGAAATTTCTTTGATTTTTAAACCTAATTCAAATGAATTTGTAGGCAACATAGATATCAAAATAGAAGCTAATTTGTCATCATCTTTTATTCTTTTTAATTCATCAAATGGGTCAAGAGTATTTGGAGCTTTAGAAAAAGAAGCCCTAAATCTTATAGGGTAAGTTTTATTTAATGTAGCTGAACTTATATATCCATGGCCAGATGGTAAATCTGGAAGTTTTTTTGTTTCATCAACCGTTAAATTACCCTCTGATTGAGCTATCTTCATGTCTTCTTGGTTTGTCAATCTTAGAAAAATCTTGGTATTCAATTGAGATACTAAGGTGCTATCTAAATTATTAGGTTTTTGTGTTGCTAATATTAAATAGATACCAGATTTTCTTGATTCTTGAGCTAACTCAGTAAGTATTTTTTTTACAGGTAAAATTTTTTGACTTTTGTTTGGGGCAAATCCATGAGCCTCGTCTAACATACAAAAAAACGGAGGAAAGAAATCTTCACTATTGTTAAGATAATTTTTTCTAAAGGAATATAATTTTCTTAATAGATAAGAAGCTATCATTTTTAATCTTTTAATGTCTCCTCTTATAATGGCCCATTTACCATTTAATAAAGTCTGCTTTACTACAGAGATATCTTTTGTAAAGATATTTGTATTTTCCAAAGATACGCATTTCCAAATTAAAGCCTGCAAAGAAGCAACTCCTGAAATTTTATCTTTATATTTATAATAAAGATCTAATTCCTTAGAATTTAAATTATCTTCAGGAGTTTTCTTTTTTGACCACTTGTTTTGTTCAACTTTCTCAAAAGCATTTTTAATTGAACTTATCTTATGTTGGAGATGTTTTAAAGTATCTCCTTTTTGGTATAATACTTCAAGTATATTTTTCTGTGGCTCTGTTAGTTCTCCAACATATTCAAATAATGAAAATAGTTCAAATATGCCAAGTTCCTCAAATTTAATGCCAATATCTTTTCCAATTTCAAGTACGTTGTATTTTTTTTCAAAATTATAATTTAAAGTAGAGCCTAAATTGTCAGAGTGTTTATTAAAATCAAATTCGTTATGGGGGTCAAAAGCTAATCCTGGTATATTTAATCTCATCAACTCTTCAATTAATACTCTAATTGCAGAAGATTTTCCAGAACCAGAAGAACCAAATAAGCCAATATGGGGATTTTCTCTAAATGAATGGTGATTAAGAAAAAGAGGTATACCTTTTTGATTAGATACAGAACCATTTTCCCATAAAGGAGAAACATTTCTAATATTATCAGGTAATTCATTTTGGCTATGTTCAGTTCCTTTTATTATACCAATAGTCATACAATCAGCTTCATTTACATTATTTACGATATATTTGATTTCATCATATGTAGCATGAAACACATCGCTATTTGGGAGAATAGGACAGGGGATTTCTTCTAATAACTTTACTTTTGCAATATATGTTATTTCATTAAGGTTAAATCCTGCATGTTCAGCAACATTAAGTGAGCACCCTTTTGGTAAAAGTTGTTCATCTATAATTGGGATAATTGAAGTCTCAATAACTTCGCAAGGAACATTTCCTTGAACCTTATCTTTTATTATTAAGTATTCATTTTGAATAAATGCTTTGTTTTGATTTACTATATTTAGATATTTAACTCCAGTTGCTCCAAGTACGATCCCTTTTTTTAAGTTGTTTACCATTATAATATTATAATCCTTTCATTTTATTTATAGTTGTTATACTTGTTTCTTTATCTTGAATTAATTTATAATTTGTTTTAGCTATATCAATCAAATTATTATCATGAGTAGATATGATTGTTTGTTTTCCAGTATAGTCTATAAGATTAGATACAAATTCAGCGACTTTTTCAGAAAAGATTCCTTTTGAAACAAATTTAGTTGGCTCGTCAAATACATTGGGAGCAAAATTATTATCAAGAGTTTTACCAATTGCCATTAGTAAAGATAATGCTATTATATCTGTTAAACCACCACTATCTTCTTCTGCTGGATTAATTTCCTTCTCTTTTCCATTAGCTTTTTTTATAATTTTAACCTCTGAAGTAGGGGTTCCATCTTTACTATCTAAGACTAATTTTACTTTGTATCTGTCTCCAAAAATATCTTGGATAGAGCTTGTAGCTAATTGAGAATATAATTCACTTGCGTTTATTCTTGCCTCAGAGCAAGATTCCTCAATTAACATTTTTATAGTAAGATAATCTTGGTATTTTTCAGAGAGAGTAACTAATTCTGACTTCTTGTTAGAAATAGATTCATTTAGAATTTCAATTTTACCCATTTTTAAAGCAATAGAATTCTTAGTTGTACTTATGTACTCTTCTATTCTTTTTAATTTATTACAATCATCCATAAAAACATCTCCTTTTTAGTAAAAAATTAATATGTTTAATCCTATTAAATATCTATATAAATATAGTTAAAACATAAATTAATTACTACAAATTTAAAAATAAAAAAGTATATTTTTATATTGTTTATATAATTATAAAATTTATATTTTTTATAGTCAATAAAATAATAAAAAAAATGATTATAAACTATATTATTATATCTAAAAAAGTTTTAATAATATTAAAAGAGAAAGAGGAGTGAGTTAATTTGAAAATTGAAGAGTTGAAATCTAATAGCGGAGTACAAAAAATATTATGTAATGTGGATGTTGTAGAAAATATGACAAAAAAGAAAGATAAGTATTATTTAAAAATGGATTTTAGTGATTCAACTGGCAAGGTAAGTATTATGATTTGGGATAATGATCCAAATTATGAATACTATAAAGGACTAAATTATGTTTTAGCTGAAGCTTCTTTAGAATTTGTTAAAGTTAATTCTGGAGGATATGAAGAATATGCTCTCCATGATCTTGTTGTTAAGGAAAGACCTTCTATTACAGATTGTGTGGACAAAGAAAGATTAAAAGATGAGTTGAGAGACATAATTAAAGGCATAAAAGATGAATCTTTAAGAAATATTTGTTTTGGGGTTTGTAAAGAAAAAGAAATATTAAATGGATTATTTGAGGCTCCAGGCTCAGAGCAAAGTGCTTATTCTTTTAGTGGAGGAGTTTTAGCACATATAGTTAGGTTATGTAAATTGTCTATAGTAATTGGTAATGTTTTTAATTCTTGGACTTTTAATAAAGAAGGTTTTAATGAAAAAATAAATGTTGATTTATTGATAACAATTTCTATTTTGCATGATTTAGGTAATATAGAAGCTTTAGAGATAAAAGATGGCATTGTTAAAAAGACAATAAAGGGAAAAATGTTTGAAAACTCTTACTTAACATCTAAAATATTGAACAATATTTTAGATAAGTATGGAAGCAATTTAGAAGAGTCTCATCGATTATTATTAGAACATGCAGTTACGTCATCTAAGGGGAAACAGTCCTATGGAGCAATTAATACTCCAAGAACAAAAGAAGCTAATTTATTCCATAATATAGAAAAGATAGATATATTAATGGGAAATTTTGAATTTATGAACAGATGCTCATTAGATGGTGATTTTGAAAAGTTGTTTGATAAACTTTATTGTTTGTGGGATTTTGAATAAGAAAAGTTTAGAAAATAAATAAAAAGGTCAAAGATTTTAACTAAGGGGGAACTTATTATGATTAAAAGAGAGCGAAATGAAGAGAAAACAAATGAGTTATTACAAGGATTAAAAGATAAAAACGTAACAATAGAAAATATTGATAAATATTTAAATGAACAAGGAGTAAGTGTTGATGTACATGTTGGTAGACATAGAAATAAAGTTAAAATAAATCCTGCTTTATTTGGAGTAGATATAGAACAAAATGAGGAACTAAAATCTTTTTTTACTGATTATATGAAGCCAGGAGCATTATGCTTTATTCCTCAAATCTATGAGAAAAAATTAGCAACAATAGAAAGTTCTTTAAGAACAAAAAAAATGGAAATGGCAATTGGTTATTATGGTAAATACATGCCAATAGAAGTTTATTATGAATATGAAGACTTTGTTGAAATGAAAAAAAAGGAATACTTTAAATTGAGAGATGAGGTTGTTTCTATTTGGAATAATTTAATGAGTTCGTTTGAAGCTAAATTAGATAACTCATTAGAAGCATTATCTGCAATTTCAAAGGAAGAAATAAAAGAAACAATAATGAAAAAAATGCCAACAAAAGATAAATATTATAATAGTTTTTATGTTGAAACGTCTTTAAAGGCTTTCCCTATAATGGAAAATATTGGCTTGTTTGATGAGAAATTAGAAGAAAAGGTTAGAGAAGAAGTTAAAAAAGATAGCATAAATGCTATATATGAGATTATATCTCAAATCATGGGAGAAGCTTTTAGTTGTATTAATAAGGCATACAATTTCTATAATAAAAATGGACACATTACCAATAAGTATCTTATTTCTCTTCAGAAACTAATGCATAAAATGGCATCAAAAAATATATTAAAAAATAAATTGATTGATGACATTATATATACTATAAAAGAGTTAATAAAAGATGAAAAGTTAGAAGATATAGCTGAAGGGTTAGAAGTTGTATTAGCTCAAATATATTCTTTTGCTAAGGATATTGAAATTGAATCTTTATTAGATTTAAGTGATTGTGAATTAGATGAAGAACAACTTCTTTCTTTATATGATTTAGTTAGATAAAATTAAAAATATTTTTTATGTAGAGGATACTTCTTAAATTTTAGCTAAAGTGCTTTATTTTAAAATTATTATTTATAAATATTTTAAATACTCCAATCTCGATATAATTAGAGTGGAGTATTTAAATTTATTTTAAAACAGAAATAGATTAAGATTAGTGGGGATGCGATAGATATTAGATATTATAGATGATTAGCTCAAAAATACTATAAAATAGAAGAATTTTAAAAAGTTTAAAGCCACTTAATTTTATGTTAATATAAAATTATAAAGTATTTGGAAGGAGTGTATAAAAATGGGAGATTTCTTTATTGAGGAATGGTATTTCGTAATTTCACCAGACCAAAAAATAGTAGATTTTGAAGAAACTACTACTTTTATTAATGGCTTACAGGTAAAATTTAAAATAAGTGAAAATTATTGGTACAAAGAAATAGAAATAGAATATATGATATATATTCCATATTCTAATTCAATTTTTACAAAAGAATATATTAAAGAATTTGATGTAAATAATCCTTCTGATAACGATGAATTTTGCGATGAATTAGCTAACCTAAGAGTGGGAATAGAGGATGGTATAGAAAAATACTTAAAAGATAAAAAAAAATTAATAGATGTAGAATATTAAAATCTCTTTGCATATAAAGAAGAAGTCATTTATTAATTTAAATGACTTCTTCTTTATTATTAAATATGTCTTTTTCTATATTTTTAATAAGCAAACAGTAGTTATCTAAATTGTTTAAAGAATCCTTTTCCTTTTTTTCTTTTTCGGATAATTCATTACTGCGTCCATTTATATACATTTTTTTGAAAATAAATAAAAAGGATATTATAGCTTTGTTTTTTGCTCTTATTATATTTTCATCTGTAATTTGATTCAAATTTTTTACATTGTCTTTTAGAGATAAAAATAACTGAATAATTAGGTTGTAATATATATTTGTACAATCTAATTATTCAAAGAAAGAGCAATTGAAAATATTTTGTTTCTCAAGTTGATTAAAAGTATTTTTCTTCAAATTTGATGTGATGAACCCTCCCATATCTAATAAATATATATAATGCTTTGATAATTTTACTTTAAAATCACATGTTAATATTTTAGAATAGAATTTTTTTAGTTCTTTGATTGTACTAAAAAGTCCATAAATTGGGAAAATAAGGTCATCAGAAAGAACACGTTCTTCTCTCAACCATGAATTCATTTTATTAATGTAATCTGCTCTGACTTCAACTTGTTTATAAATGCACTTATAAAATATACATTCATAACATATTTCTCTTATAGTTATAGCTAATATGGTTTGAACAATGCAAATAAAAATGTATAAAATTAAAATTTCGAAAATAAAGATTTTATCTCACTCCTTTTTTATTATATTTATTAAGTTTTTATTAACTAAAAACAACCTTATTATTAGATAAACTTTTTCTAAATGTTTTTTAATGTATACACTCTAACATTTCTTTCCTGTATACATTACTATAAACTATTTTCTTTGCAGTTATATCCATTTCTGATTTAGCTTGTTTTTCTTTATATGAAAATGTGTCAATGTGTTTATTAAGGGCTATTAAACTTTCATTCATGGCATCTAAAGCCTCTTTTAATGTTTTTATTTCAGATACTAAATTTTCTCTATCAGCTTCTAATTTTTCTTTTTCAGATGATGTTTCTTGCATTATGCTAATGTATTCTTTTTCATGTCTATCTAATTTTTTAATTAATTCTCTAATTATTGTCAAATCAATTTCTCTATTGAACCCATATTCTATTTTATATAATGTTATTATTTTCGTATCTCTTAAATCTGTTATTAAGATAATATTGTCTACTAATCTAAAATTCGTTTCAGTGTACCTATCATTAAAACGTCCTGTATAAATTAATTTGCTTTGTTCAAACATCTTAGTTAAATCTTTCTGATGTTGTTCTTTGTTAAAATTAAGATCCTGCTCTATACAATCTTTCTCACATTTTTTTATTCTTTCTACATATCTTCTTAATGCATGGTTAGTCACATTTATCATCCTGTTTTCTCCTAATCTTTGAATTTTTTAATAATATATATACTTAGGTGAGACCCTCTTTTTTATATTTGTTATTACCTTTAAACTTAATATTAGAACCCCTTATCCTTTTAGATGTGTCCAAGTTCTGTTTTTTAACTAAAAAGATAAGAAGGGCAATTAAATTTAGTATATTTTTAATAATTCCTTATAATTTGATTTATTTATGAATAGATATATTTTCCTCTATATTTTTAATAAGTAATTTATACTTATTTAGATTATCTAACATGTATTCTTCTTCTTTAGATAAATTTTTGTTTTTATTCATATATACTTTTTTGTAAAAGTTTAGAAATTCTATAATAGACTCATCTATTTCTTTAACTATTTCAGACCTTCCATTGGCAACATAATTTTTATATGTTTTAATCGTATTTTTTAATTCCAGGAATAATCGAATAATTAAGGTATAGTATACATTGTTATAATCTAATTCCCTAAATATAGAGAGGTCAAATTCATATTTATTAATTAGCTCTTTTTTTGTTTCTTTGCTTAAATTATTTTTTATAAAAGAATCTATCTTTAAGCTTTCTACATAATCCCTTGATAATTCTATTAAAATTTTATCACTTGATAAAATTGAAAATGAATTATGAAACTTTTTTATTATAAGTTGGATTCCATATATAGGTATTAGAAACTCAGCTTCAATATCAAAATATTCGTGTGCAAAAAAATACATTTCTTTTTTATAATTAGGATCTACATTAATTTTCTTATATATATTATTTGTTTTAAAAAAACGTATACTTCTTAAAATTAAATAAAAAATAAGTTGAACAATTATTAATAAAAAAAATGTAATAATTAATAATAAAATAGTCTTTAATAAGATCATTTTCCTGCGTTTTGCTACTTAAAATATGCTCAATTTTTTATGAGTAGCTCTCCTTTCTTTTATTTTAATCAGGTTGAGTTAATAAGTCAGACTTTTGTATAATTCAATATTAGCATCAATTTTTAAAAAGTGCAATATTTTATATAGTCAACAAAAAGTGGAAAAAAGTATACAAATATTATATAATAAAACTATGAATATAAAAAAGAATTAAAAGGTAGGAGATATTATGGGGCAAATATTAGAAATGTTAAAAGAGAATGGTCTTTATTTAGAGAATATAGATAATCAAACAGAAGAAATGTGTCTGATTGCAGTAAGACAGAATGGGTTAGCCTTAAAACATGTAAAAGATCAGACTGAAGAAATATGTTTAGAAGCAGTTATTGAAAATACAAATTCATTATATTATGTAAAAAGACAAACAGAAAAAGTATGTATTGAAGCAGTAAAAAGAAAAGCATGGTCTTTAATATATGTAAAAGATAAAACATATAAATTATGTTTAATGGCTGTAAAGCAAGATGGTTATTCTTTAAAATTTATAAATAAAAAAGAACTTAATCTTTCAGACGAACAAATGAGAGATATTTATATAGAAGCAGTAAGACAATCAGGTTTTTCTTTACAATTTATAGAAGAACAGACAGAAGAGATTTGTCTTGAAGCAGTTAGAAGTAATGGATTGGCACTTGGTTATGTAAAGAATCAGACAGAAGAAGTTTGCCTTGAGGCAGTTAGAAGTAATGGATGGGCCTTACAGGATGTAAGATGGGATGAGCTTAATTTATCTAAAGAAAAAGAAGAGTTAGTTAGTATAGAAGCAGTCAAGCAAACTGGACATGCTTTACAATATGTGAAAGAACAGACAGAAGCTATTTGTTTAGAGGCAATTAATCAAGACGTAAAATCTTTTTTCTATGTAAAAAATCAAACAGAAAAAATATGTATTAATTCCTTAAAACAAACTGGAAGTATATTTAGGTACATAAAGGATGCAAGGAAATACATCAAGAAATTTGATATCAGATTTTTAGTTGAGAGTGGAAAAGTCCGAGGAGTAGTAGCTATGAAAATAGATGGAGTATGGAGATTTACATTAGGTTGCCAAGATAATATTACTAAAGAGACTTTTATATATAAGATATATAATACAAATGGTGGATTTGATCCAGAAGAAGGTGTAAATGTTCATAGAAAATTTTATCTTAAATTTTTAAATCAATTTGTAAATATATAAAATAGGGTTTCTTATAGGAGGCCCTATTTTATATATCGTGAAGAATTTGAATTTATCAAGGATATTAATATTAAAACATTAATTAGGGAGGATATTATATGGGATTAAATAGCGAGTTATATAATAAATATATTTTTAAGCTTAAAGAAAATGGTTATAACTTGAAGGATATAAAATGGGATGAGCTTAATCTATCTAATGAAGAAGCTTATAACTTATATTTAGAAGCTGTCAGCAGTAATGGAGAAGTTTTGAAATTTGTTATTTGGGACAAGTTTAATTTCTCAGAAGAACAAATATATAACTTATACTTAAAAGCAGTAAAAAGAAATAGTAGTGCTTTGGAATATGTATATATTTTTGAAAATTTAACAAAAACTCAAAAAGATAGATTGTTTAAAGAGACTATTACGGAATTTGAGGCAATAAGACATATAAAAAATCCAACAGAAGAATTATGTTTAGAAGCAGTTAAACATAATGGGGCAAATCTACATTTTATAGAAAATCAAACTGAAGACATGTGTATTAAAGCTATCAATCAAGATTGGGAAAATATTATATATGTAAAAAATAAAACTGATAGAATATTATCAGAAGCTATTAAACAAAATGGATATTTGTTAAAAGATATAAAAGAGCAAACCGAAGAAATTTGTTTAATGGCTATAGAACAACAACCTTTAGCACTTCAATATGTAAAGGTTCAAACAAAAAGGATATGTATGGAGGCTATAAAACAAGACAAAGGAGCTTTGAGATATGTAAAAGACAAAACTATGGTAAGTAATAATTTAGATAGCAATATCTCAAAAAAACAAACTTATGAAGACTGTCTTGAATTAGTAAAACAAAATAAACCAAATACAGTTATTCTAATCCAAGAGAAAAAATCCTATGAAAATGATAATTTAATTAAGGAAATAAAGTCACTTATAGAAGAAATTTCAAATGAATTAAAGACAGATGTCTTGTTGATTTTTAAAGAGCTATTAATTGAATTAAAAATGGGTGTAATAGATTTTTCAAGTAATCTAAGAAATTCCTTAAAAGAAGTTATAAAAAAGTAAGTTATATAGTATAACAAACAAAATTACAAAATTGGATTAAAAATTTAATATATTTGGGAGGTTAAGATGATTAAAAATTACTTATGCAAAGATTGTAAAGATAACAATAACGGATGGTGTAAGAAAAGAAAAATGCAAGGCTTAAAGAATATAACAGAATGTACTTTTTTTACAAGACTTCATGATGAAGAAAATTTAAAAGATGATAATATAGAAGGATCTAAATCATATGGGAAAAGAGAGTTATCTTATCTTTTATGTAGAAAAATTATTGAATTAGAAAATAAAGGTAAGGATAATTTGTCAATTGAAGAGCTAAAGAAAATAATGGTTGATATTAATAAGATATTAGATGTTGAAGAAGAAATAAAAGGAATATATATACAATGTCAAATAGATAAGGATATTTTTAATAGTAATAAAAGAATAATTGATAGTTGGATAAATAAAGGAAATTTTGATATGATATAATAAAAATAATAAATAGTCCGAGAAAATAAAAATAGGAGAGGGGTATATTATGAATAAAAGTATAGAAAAATGCAAAGCAAGTTCTATTATATTAGCAGAAAAAGATGGAGTTTCTCTATGTTTTGAACCATTAGAAGAGATTGAAATGGAAGAGGTATTACTGGAAGAGAAGGAGGGGTTTTCTCTTTACCAGAAAGTAGAAAAAAATAGTTTATTAGAAAATAAAAGTTATAATGAATTAAAAAAGTATATTGATTTGCTAAAAGATACAGAAAATCAAACAGAGGAAATGTGCATGGATGCAATTAAGTTTTGCTGGCAAACCCTAATGTATGTAAAAAATCAGACTAAAGAAATGTGTATAGAAGCAATAAAGCAAAACCCTGTAGCTATATTATATGTTAATGAGAAAAGCTTTGACATATGTATGGAAGTATTAAATCAAGATGGTTTATTGCTTAAGTATATAAAACTTGATGAGATTAATTTAACTAAAAAGCAGATTCATGATTTATGTATTATAGCAGTAAGAAATAATGGCTTTGCCTTAAAATACATACAGGAACAGACAACAGAAATATGTTTAGAAGCAGTTAAGAATGTTAAAAAGGCAATTAAATATATTAAATTTGATTCAGTTAATTTAACAGATGAAGAAGTTGAAAATATATGGGCTTTATAAATATATAATTAATTAGGATAAGGGGAGGAAAATAAAATGAAAGAAAATAAAATATACTCTACTACATTAAGTAATCGTAAAAACTACAATTTACCCTTTTACTTTATTAGTGTTGAAGGTATTAACCTTACAGATGAACAAAAGGATATTTTGTATACTGAATTAGTTAAAAAGTGATGCTTAGAAGATGAGGAATTTAAATTTAGTTATTTTTATTAAATAAAAAGTGTTTTACATAAAAAATTAATATAATAAAAGGAGAGAATGTTATGAATTATGAAAGATTATTAAAATGCTTAAAAAAAGCTGGTCTTGAAAAAGGTATTGAAGAGAACCAAACAGAAGTGCTTTGCTGTGAAGGAGTAAAACAAACAGGATGGGCCTTACAAGAAGCAAGAGGGGATGAGTTTCATTTATTTAAAGAAAAAAAGAATTAGTTTGTATAGAAACAGTAAGACAAAGTATACACTGAAGATTGTGGATATAATGGAATTCACAGAGCAAAGAGAGCTATCTAAATTAAAAGATAGCTCTCTTTATTTATTTGGTATTAGATAAGCTAATTATATAACTAACTCAATTAATTATATTTTATATAAACAACAAAATTGATATAATTATTATAAATAAAATCAAAAAATAATATGATAAATATAAAAAAAGTATTATAAAAATAAAATTTAAAAGGGGGAAATATAAATGAAGGAAGTAAGTTTAAATAGGATAAGAAGGAATCCATGGGAATTTGAATATGCACAAACCCAAACTTATGAGATGTGTATAGAAGCAGTAAAGCGAAAAGGGGTGTTGCTTAAAGATGTAAGGTGGGATGAACTTAATCTAAATGATGAGCAAATATATAACTTATGTATTATAGCAATTAAGCAAGATGGCTTTGCTCTTAAATATGTGAAATTAGATGGATTTTTAAAAGAACAGCTTGATGAACTATATCTTGAGGCTGTAAGAAATTATGGATTATCACTTCAATATGTAGAAGAACAAACATATGAAAGGTGCTTAATAGCAGTTAGAAAAAATGGAGATGCACTAAAATATGTAAAGTGGGATAAACTTAATTTAACTAAAGAACAAATATATGAATTATGTAAAGAAGCAGTAAAACAAAGTGGAGAGGCCCTTGGGTATGTAAAGTGGGATAAACTTAATTTAACTAAAGAACAAATATATAGCTTATGTATAGAGGCAGTCAAACAGAATGGATATGCTTTAGAGTTTGTAGAGGAACAGACTGAGGAGTTATGTAAAGAAGCAGTCAAACAAAATGGAGAAGCACTTCAGTATGTAAAAAATCAAACAGAAGAGATTTGTATTATAGCAGTAAGGGAATATGGCACTCTTCTATCATTTGTAAAGGAACAAACCGAAAGAATCTGTATAGAGGCAGTTAGAAATACTGGAAGAGCTTTACCATTTGTAAAAGAACAGACTGATGAAATATGTCTTGAAGCAGTTAAAAAAAATGGATTATCTTTATATTGGGTAAAGAACCAAACAGATAAAATATGCTTAGAAGCGATCAAGCAAAGTAGATTTGCATTAGAATATGTAAGAGATAAAAACTTAAATGAACTTGGTGTTAGAATTTTTAAAGGTAAAGATAAAGTAAGAAGTATAATAGCCATTAAAGAAAATGGAGTATGGTTATTTACTATAGGTTGCCAGAAAAATATTACTAAGGAAAAGTTCATTAATAGAATTTATACAGAAAATGGTGGATTTAACTTAAAGAGAGGTGTTAATGTTCATAGAAAAGCTTATATTGATTTTTTAGATACTATTAACTAAAAATAGAAATGGGGAAAAAATAATGAATGATATATCAATAGATGAAATGTATAGAGATATTGTTAGTAGAGGAAGAAAACTTTCTTTTAATTTCATATTAAAAGAAGAAGACTTATATTTAAAAGATAAAAAACAGATATTGGAAATATGTGAAAGAGAATTAAATCAAAACAATAAAAAACAAAGAAAGCTATTAAAATAGCAACATGTTTTGTTAATATAAATATATAAGAAATAATTATTATGAAAAATAATAAAAAAACTATAATGAATAAATTATAAGGTTATTAAAAAATAAAGATTAAAAAGGGTGGGTGTTGTATGAAAGAGGCAGAAAAAGATATCTATATAGAAATGTTAAAACGAGATTGGTATACATTGGGACAAATAGAAGAACAAACAGATGAAATGTGTTTTATTGCCTTAGAGCAATCGGGAATGGCTCTTGAGTTAATTAAAGATCAGCTTGATGAAATGTGTTTAATCGCAATAAAAAAATGTCCATTTGCACTTGAATTTGCAAAGAAACAGACACTTGAAATGTGTTTGCTTGCTGTTAATCAAAATGGATTAGCTTTAGAATATGTAAAATGGAATGAACTTAATTTACCTATAGAAGATGTAGAAAAACTTTGCATTACTGCAGTTAAACAAAATGGGGAAGCTCTTAAATATTCTAAGGTTCAAACTAAGGAGATATGTCTACTTGCGGTTAAAAGATATGGATTAGCTATTAGAGATATAAAATGGGATGAATTAGATTTCTCTAATGAAGAAATTTATGAAATATATTTAATTGCTGTTAGTAATACTGGATTTGCTTTAGAGTATTTATCTTACAATTTAATGAACTTAACTCAAGTACAAATAGAGAATATATGTATAAAGGCTATTGAATATATTGGATTGGCTTTAAAATATGTACCATGGAGTTTACTTTCATTGTCTGATGAGAAATACAAGTATTTATGTAAAAAGGCATTGGAGAATAGGGGATTTGCTTTAAAATATGTAGAAAATCAAACAGAAGAACTTTGTCTAATTGCAGTAAGAGAAGATCCTGTTGCTCTTGAGTTTGTAAAAAATCAAACAGAAGAAATATGTATTGAAGCAGTTAAAAGAAATGGATATACTCTTAAAGATGTAAATAATCAAACCTATAGAGTGTGCATTGAAGCTGTTAGAAATAATGGTAGGGCTTTAAAATGTATAAAGTGGGATAGTGGTTTTACAGAGGACCAGAAAAAAATAATCCATATTGAAGCAATAAAACAAAATGTTGGAGTTTTAGATATTATAGAAGATAAAGAAAAGTACATGAAACTGATTAACATGAAAATTTTAGAAGATACAGATGAATATATGCAATTAATAGCATTTAGAATAGATGAAAAGTGGCTATTTAATATAGGAAATCAAAAAAATATTACTGAAGAAGAGTTCAAAAAATACTTAGAAGTTCAGTATAGAACAACTGAGAAAATAGCTTATACAAAGTTTTTGGAACAATTAGAAGTTTCAAATTCAAAATAAAGAAAATATTAATAATTATACAATAAAAAAAACCACTTTTTAAAAAGTGGTACAAAAAAGTAAATACTTTATGTAAAAAAAATTAATTTTCTGTACTTTCATTATAATATTTAATTTACAAAATAGTCAATATAAATTAATTTAGAAAAATAAATATATTAAAAAGGAGAAAAAATATGGGGGAAATAATTATTAGTGAGTTAGAAGCGTTAGGAATAGAATCAAAAGAAAGAAGTTTAGAGGTAGTGTCTCATGATGGATTAAATCTTTGTTATGTAGACTGTCAAGATTATGAAATATGTAAAGAAGCAGTTAAGCAAAATGGTAGGGCTTTAAGGTATGTAAAGTGGGACGAATTAAAAGAAGAATTTTCTAATGAACAACTTAATGATCTATATTTAGAGGCCATAAGAGGAAGTGGTAGAGCAATAGCATATATAAGAGAAGAAGACAGAGAAAAATACAAAAATATGTTTAAATATAAAACTTTCTTTGATTACCTTCTTAAGGATGAAGTAGTGGCAATTCAAATAAATGGCGAATGGAGATTTACAGTTAATTCAAAAGATAATATAAATAAAGATGAATTTATAAAATGGATTGATAATGATAGGATTGAACGCATTGAGTTCTCAACATTTGATAGGAATTCATCTCTATTTAAGCAGTTAGAAAATCCAAATAGAGAAAAGTATATGGATTTTTTAAGTGGTATTAATTAAGTTTAAAAAGCTATCTAAGTTAATTAGTTGGTTGATATTTGGATAAATTAAGATATTCTGTACAAAATAGAGATTTTACATAAAATCTCTATTTTATTTTTGAAATATAATACTTTAAAGTGTTATATCTTATGCTATAAATTATAAAATATTATAACAAAAATATATGAATATCTGGAGATAAAGAAAAAATGAAAATATATGAAGATGACTTAGAAATAGTAAGGAGAAATCCTTTTTGGTTAAAGAATATAGATAACCCAAAAGAAGAAATATGTTTAGAAGCAGTTAGAAGAAATGGATTAGTTTTAGAATTTGTAGAGAAACAGACTCAAAAGATATGTCTTGAGGCAGTTGGGCAAGATGGAAGAGCACTTAAGTATGTAAAAAATCAAACTGAAAAGATTTGCATAGAAGCAGTAAGACAAGATGGATTAGCTTTAGAGTATGTAAAGAATCAAACTGAAGAGATTTGTTTAGAAGCAGTAAGACAAGATGGATTAGCTTTAATATTTATAGAAAATCAAACCGAAGAGATTTGTTTAGAAGCAGTAAAACAATATGGATTAGCTTTAGAAGATGTTATTGAACAAACGCCAAGGATATGTTTAGAGGCAGTAAAACAGGCTGGATTAGCTTTATGGTATGTAGAAGAACAAACTTATAATATATGTATAGAGGCAATAAGAAATGATGTAAGTGCTTTAATGTATGTAAAAGATCTGACAGAAGAAATTTGTTTAGAAGCAGTAAAAGAAGATGGTTTGGCCATAAGATATATTAAATGGTTCAAGCTTTTAAATAAGAGAACAACAGAGCTTTATTTGCTTGATAAAAGAAGATTAAGTAAATTATATATGGTATTAAAGAAAATAAAAAATAGGATTTCAAATAAACAAATAAAAGAAATTTGCTTAGAGGCAGTAAAACAGAATGGAAAAGCTCTTCAGTATGTAAAAGATCAAACGGAAGAAATGTGCTTAATAGCAGTAAGAGAAGACAAGGAAAATATACAATATGTAAACAATTTAACTGATAAAGTTTTTAAGGAAGCAAATTTGGATTTAGATATTTAAATTTATTATAAAAAAAATAAAATATATGTATTATTGAAAACAAAAAACTTTAGTAGGAGATTTATGGAATATATAAATAGAATATATATTGAATCAGAAAAAATAGTAGTTGATTTTAATGAAGAATTTTACAAAACGTTATTAGAAGGTGATGAAAATCAAATAATTGAACGTATAGTTACTATTTTTAATATATCAAATTATGACTTGCCACAATTTTTTAAAGATATGTCAGATGGCCTTATTAGAAAGTCTGTAAAGTTATTAAAAAGGTTATACGGGGATAATATGACTTTAATTGATTTAAATAATCTTATTTGGAACTCAAACGGGATTGGCAAAAAAATAGGAAACGATTTTTCAAAGTTACCTGTAAAGGATTCTTTACAACAAAAAGAAAATGAAGAAATAGTTACCTGGTTTTTAAAAGACTATTATTCAGGTATGACAGGCAATAGAAAAGGCACAAAGACTTATGAGCATTGTTTAGGATTTAGGATTCAAATGTCTAAATTAATTTTGTAAAAAAGTATTTGTATAATATATAAAAACAATAGTTCAAATAAATAGAGTCTTAAAAGGAGAGAAGACATGAATAATTATGATATAGATTTAGAAATGGTAAAAGAAAATGGAATGGATATAGTATTTATAGAAGAGCAAACTGAAGAAATCTGTCTTATAGCAGTAAGAGAAAACGGAATGGCTTTACAATATGTAGAAAATCAAACGAATAAAATATGCTTAGAAGCAATTAGACAAAATCCTATGTCTCTTAGAGATGTAATAAAACAGACTTATATAATGTGTCTT
Source organism: Clostridioides sp. ES-S-0190-01 (assembly GCF_020658275.1). Lineage (NCBI taxonomy): Bacteria > Bacillati > Bacillota > Clostridia > Peptostreptococcales > Peptostreptococcaceae > Clostridioides > Clostridioides sp. ES-S-0190-01. The sequence continues at coordinate 92,721 of NZ_JACVWA010000054.1, forward strand.
GAAGCAGTAAGAAAAAAAGGATTAGCTCTTAAATATGTAAATTGGGATGAATTAAATTTAACTAAAGAACATATTTCTATTTTATATCGTGAAGCAGTTAATCAAAATGCTAAAGCCTTAAAATATGTAAAAAATCAAACAGAAGGAATCTGTTTAATTGCAGTTAAAAAAGATGGAAGAATGATTAAATTCATTGAAAATCAAACAGAAGGGGTCTGTATGGAAGCTGTAAGAAACAATGGGTTAGCTTTAGAATATATAAAAGAACAAACTCCTAAATTATGTTTAGAGGCAGTAAGACAAAATGGCTTAGCTCTAAATTACGCTCAATATAAAACAGAGGAAATTTGTCTTGAAGCAGTTAAGCATAATGGTTTAGCACTTAGATATGTAGAAAATCAAACTGATGAGATATGTATTGAGGCAGTAAAGCAAAATACACAAGCTTTAGAATTTGTATAGTAGGATAAAATATTTAATGAAGCAATATATAGAATCTGATTACAAGCAGTAAAAAGAAAATGGGTTAGTTTTGGAATATGTAAATATTGATAACTTTAACTTATCTAAAGAGAAAATAAGAGATTTGAATGTTGTAGAATTAGAGCAAAATGGACATAGTCATTAAAAAACTTATTGACTTAGAAATATGAAAAATTATATTATTTAGTGATAATGCAGGAAGAAGATTAAAATTTGGATATAAAATTACTCTAATAATAAAAAGGACTCTTTAGTAAAGGGGTCTTTTTTATTCCTAAAAATGTATATAGGAGAAGTTGAATTTAGTATGTGAAGTTCAATTAGTTATAAAAAAAGAATATATAGTATATATTGATAAAAATAAATAAAAATTTAGGAGGTATGTGTGATAAAAAAAGAACTAAATGAATTAGATTTAAATATTAGTTTAGCAAAAGTATGCAAATGCCAATATTGCAATAAAATAAAATTGTGCTTTGAAAAAGAAAAATATAAAAATAAATATTGGCAAAACGTAGTAAAAGATAGGGATTTATTATATGGAGATGAAGATGAAGCTATAGAAAATACGATTATGGCATTAAATATATTAAATTCAGACTCTCCACAATTTTTTAAAGATATGTCAGATTGTCTTGTGAGAAAGTCAGTAAAATTATTAAAAAGGTTATATGGAGATGATGCAACTTTAATTGATTTAAATGATCTTGTTTGGAACTCAAATGGGATAGGGAAAAAAATAGTAAAAGAATTTTCAAGGTTATCTGCAACCAATCCAATTGAACAAAAAGAGAATGATGAGATTGTTATTTGGTTTATAAAAGATTATTATTCGGGAATGACAGGAGGCCAAGGGGGAACAAAGACATATGAACATTGTTCAGGAGCAAGGGCTCAAATATATAAATTAATATCCATAAATAAGAGTTAGAAAAATACTCTTTCTCTTTATATAAATTATAAAAAATATAATGAGTTGCTTCTAATAAATAAATAGTTTAATTTATATAAATATTGACTATATAAAATATTGATAATTGTATATTTTATATGTTATTATATATATGTATTAATGTATTTTAAATAAAAAAAATATAATAGGTTAAAAATCTTAAAAACAATTCAAAGCTTATTGTTATACACATTGTTTGAGCTATCTATTAAATTAGATAGCTTTTTTTTTATAAATATTAATCTATAATATAGTTTTCATCTTGTCTGCAAGAAAAAGGCCATTCAATTTAAATTCTTAAATATTTCATGAATAAATTCTTCTGGAGAAGGTACTATATTCCCAAAATGGTTTTTAAACCATTTTCTTTTTTTTATGTCTGGATGATTTTTAATAAATTCAATTGTTTTAGATATTTTTTTTTAACATCTTCTTCAGAAATACCTTTTTCATTAGCAATAATTTTAAATAAGTTTTCTATTTCTTGTTTAGAGTCAGTCATATATACAATAATTTCCTTTCTATGGTTATATTTACATGTATCTTAATTAAATAAAGTTGAATTCAAGTAAATTTAATCTAAAATATACTACATGAAATTATATTTTATACAGATTATTATAATATACTCTACAAATAGTTACAATATAAAAAAACAGAAAGGGAAATAGTAATATGGAAATGGATTATAAGGCATTAGGAAAAAGGATAAAAATTGCAAGAATTAAAAAAGGTATAACTCAAGAATCAATTGCTAATGAAATAGATATAACCCCATCACATCTAAGTAATGTTGAAACTGGAAAAACAAAGGTAAGTTTGCCTACTTTAATTGATATTGCTAATGCTCTTTCTATTAATATAGATGCATTGCTATGTGATAATATATTAAATTCTAAAATTGTATTTGAGGGAGAAGCTAAAGAACTATTTGAGGACTGTGATGAATATGAGACAAGAATGCTTGTTGACATATTAAAATATATGAAAGAAGTAATTCGTACAGATAGAAAAGTAAGAGATCAATTTAGTAGATAAAATGAGCTTATTTGGTTTATTATATATGTTAAAAGAGTATTATTTTAAAACAATACTCTTTTAAGTTTCAATATATATTAAATTATTCTTGAGTTTTTAAATTTGAATTATATATATTTATTTTCTGTTTCAACTGTATTATTTTCATCCATAATTTTTTTGATTCTTCTAAGCTGGTCTATATTTAGTTTACAATTACTATAAAAATGAACTCCAATTTGAGAACGTAATTCTTCAAGAATAGAATCAGTTTCAATTTCATCTAAAAGATTCTTTTCACTAAGATACAAGTAATAATCCTGAGCATAGTTTGTAACTTGATTTAAAGAATCTTTATCAAATTTATATGAAGAACCTTTTACAGTAACAGTTATATATTTACGCCCAATATTCTCTATAATACCTTCTGTATATAAGTCTTTTAAATCCTTTGTTTTTTTTGTTTCATAGTCCCCATATTTTAAATATACTGTCTGACCTTTTTTTAAATTATCCATATGATATTCCTCCTTTATTTTCATTAAATAAAACCCCTTAATTATATATATTATATCATCTAATTAAGCTATAATTAAAAATACTTATTCTTTAATTCTCTTAATTTAGGACTGCCAAATTCTTCTCTTATTGCATCTTCTAAAAGGTTATATTTTACCTGGGCTTCTCTTTCTTTGGATACACACTGTTTTATTTTGTTATTTAAGTTGTTTATATAATTTTCATTTTCAGTATTGTATAGTTTATCACTGTCTCTTGATAGAGAACGTATCATGCTATACTTAAGTATATCTTCATCAATCTTTAGGATTTGTTTGGTTGCACGTTTAATACATTTGAGGCCTCCAAAGTATTCATATACACCTATCTCAGAGGGGATATCTTGTCTTACTTCTTCATATAATTCTTTAGCCATAACATAATAATTTAAATTTCCATAAAAAAGGCAAAAGGGGACACGCTACTTCAGTGGTGTGAGGAATTTGCCCTCTTTCTATTAAGCAAGAGCCTTTAACTCATATCTATAACCATCACCTTTTTGTATTAGTTTTAAATATTTATGGTTTACATCTATCTGTTTGCCATGTTTCTTTGAATAGATTGCAAATATACCTGTACTTCTACAACTTACATTTGATACATATTGACCTATATATTTTCCTTTTGGTATATTAGCTTTTACCATATCCCCCGATTGATAGCCAAAGAACTGTTTTTGTCTTGGTAAATATGCTCTTGGAAAACCATATTTATTTAATAATGTTCTGCTTCTTGTACCTCTTCCTATAGATTTTATATATAGCTCCTTCAACCCTTTGTGTATTTTGATTTTAGGCGTTTCCTTAACACACAAAGCATCATAGTAATGAGTTTTAGGCAAGTTAGCTTTTACTCTATTATGTTTAGTTACTCCTCCAGTAGAGACTACCACATCAGAAGTTAATTTATACATTTCTCTTAAAACAGCATTCCTACTACTATTTACTTTGGCAGTATCTTTTAGATTTACTGGTTTATTAGTTTTTAAGATTGAGTTTATATTTTTTACTCTTTCTTTATCTAACTTTGATTTACTTAGAGATTGCACCCATTCATCAAGTGTATTATTTCCTTTTTCTTGGTTACAAGTTCTACAAGCTAAGGTTAAGTTTCTAATAGAATTTGAACCTCCTCTTGATTTAGGATACTTATGCTCAATTTCTAATTGATGGTCATTCGTGAGTCCTTTACAATATTGACATGTATGACCATAAGTATATAATAGATACTCACGAATTTCATACCCTAAGAGAGTGCCTTGTTGATAATCTACTCCTTCAATTAAAGGATTCAGCATTAATTGAGTATCAAACCTTACTGTTTCTATATAGATTGTCTTTATATAGCATAACTTTTTAAGTTTTATTATAAAATTTTTGACATTATCCACTATGCTTTGAATTGATGGTGGGTAACCATCCTTCAAGTCGTTTGCGATTCAAAAATCTTGGTGCTCTATACCTTGTTTTTCTATTTCTTCTTGTCCTTCTAAATGCTCTACGAGCTTCTAAGTTTTGTTTAATTTTATTCGCTCTAT